>CAZBFW010000152.1:0-5228 GCA_964491135.1 uncultured Phycisphaeraceae bacterium
CCGCGTGCCGCAACCCGGGAGTAGCCGGCCCCTTACGGGCGGGCAGTTGGCCGCGGTCGGCAACTCGCCCCGCGTTTGCCGGCCCCCGGCGGCTTCCAAATCACGCAGAATCCGCTAGAATCCCGCGACGGAGCGATCGGGCACCGCGAGGCGGTGGAATGGCGCAAGGCGGCAGTGTCGCGCAAGCGTCTCGGGCCATGCCCAGTGCAGCCCCGATCCTCCTCGGCCGGTGAGCCGGGCTAGCGTGCTCACCGATGGCCGGTTGCGGGTGTAGCTCAATTGGTAGAGCATCAGCCTTCCAAGCTGAATGTTGACGGTTCGAGTCCGTTCGCCCGCTGTCGTGTGTTCGACCCCGCACCCCGTCTCACCCCCCTTTAGCCCCGCGCCGGGCGTCAATCCGGAGGTCGGCCGCAGCCGGGGCACGCGGCTCCGGGAACGCGATCAACACCGCACGAGGGGCACTTGCCGCCTGGATCCGGCGCGGATGCCGTAGAAGGCGCGGTTGCCGGGGCCGGAGCTGGATGCTCCCTGGCCGATGCGTCCGTGGTCCATCGGGCGCCCTTGGTGAACCAGTCCCTCAGGGCCAGGGCCACGAGGGGGCCGGCCAAGGCAACCAGCCCCAGCAGCAGCCACAGCATGCTGGGTGTCCAGATGAACGGAACCTCGCCGGCCGCCAGCCGATCGCGCAGAAGCTCGCCGTTCGGAAGCTCGGGAATCCACTTTTCCAGCATGTGTCCCGATAGGGCACTCACGACCGTTTTGGCAAAGAAGTAAGGGACCATCGACAATCCCAGGTACGTGCCCTCCTGCCCGACGGGGGCGATGGCCGCGGTATACTCGGTCAGCCGCGGCGACCAGAGAAGTTCGCCGATCGACAGCACCACGATGGCTGCGATCGAGACCGTGTACGTGGTGTTTCCCCACGAGGGAATGGCCATGACAAAGAGCGAGATCGCCGAGATGATGCTGCCGTACACGAGCATCTTGTACACGCTGAAACGGTGCAAAACGGGAATGAGCAGGATCAGGCCGACGATCACCAGGATGGGGTTGATGGTGTTCAGCGTGCCGATCAGCGCGTCCGGACCGATCACCCGCAGCCAGTACTTCGGCCAGAGCAGGTGCATGTACAGAAACACGGCTCGCACGCCGAGAAGAAGCGAAACGAGGCACACGAATCGCCAGAACACCGGCTCTCGCCAGACGGCCCACACGGTCGCCAGCGGGTTCTTCCGCAATCCCTTGGATCGCTGATCCGGCACCTCATCGGGTCCGTAGAGTTGATCCTCCCGTCGAATGAGCAGCAGGGTCACCGCGAGACACAGCACGCCAAACACCGCTCCGATGGTGAAAACGTGCACGCGCGGCAGGTGGAACACGAGATAGATGACGTCGATCATCGCCCCGGCGCAGGCGGCTCCGATGTTCATGAACAGGTACCACAGGTTGAACCCCGCACTGCGTGATTTCTGGGTCGTGAATCGCTTGTTGGCCGCCTGAAACACCGTTTGCACCAAAGCCAGGCACGGCGCCATCAGAAAGTATGCGTACGTCACGAGCTCGCCGCGACGATCGGGCAGCAGGTCCGGATTCAGAGCCAGCACGACGATGGCCGTCCTCAGAACGGTGAGCAGCGGCATCGCCAGGTAGAGCGACCACCGGATTCCCAGCCAGTCCATGAACATCCCGGAGAAAAGCAGGCAGATCGTTGTCGTGCTGCCGAAGACCGTCACGACGTAGCCTGCCTGGGCATCCGTGAAGCCGAAGTTCTCCGACAGGATGAGGGGCGAGATGGTGAGAATGGCGAAGAAGATCGTGCAATCCAGGAAGTTGACGATCTGCGTGCCCCAGTACTCCGACCGCGTCTGGCGCAGCACGCCGAAGTCGCGGAAGTAGGTCACGATCATGCCGCCGATCGATTTGGGCTTGTCCACGGTCTCCTGCATTCGAAATCCTCACGCCAACTGTAACGGGAACAGGCTCACCAGCGGATTCTCAGCCTTGTCCGTCCCGATTGCCTCGCCGCCCTCCGCGCCCGGATCCCACGCTTCGCCGGGTGCGCTCAACTGCGATCAGAGCCCGAGCCCCGGGCAAGTCGCACACCAGCCCGAGGAACGAACCGCCCTCGCAACGCAGTGCTCGGCGGCGATTCGTTCTTGGAGGACCCCCGCCCCCCGCCTCACCCCGGAGGCCGGCCGCAGCCGGGGCATGCGGCGCCGGGCACCCGATCGGTCCCGCACGACGGGCATCCGCGACCCGCATCCGGCGCAACTCACGTGGAAGGCGCGGTTGCCGCAGTCCTCTTCTTGATCGCGAAGTAGAACCAGACCATGCCGATCGTGCCGATGAGTCCCACGATCCCCAGATAATACCACACCATCTCAGGATGGTACGTGTCCCACAGGAGCTGCCTGGCCGCGATCGTGTCCATGGTTTCCGGCAGGTTCAGCGCAGAGTTGATGATCTCGGTTGCCTGATTCGTCGCCTTCTCGGGCGAGAGCCCGGTTAAGTCGACTCCCGAAAACGCGCCGGTCAGTCTCTCCTGCGCCACCTGCGCGTTTCCGTTCTCGAGTGCGTGGGTCAGAACCTCCATCACACGCTGATTCGGCAACCTGGACTCATCCGCGACGAACGACGCGTCCATCCCGACGACATCCGCTAGGTAACGGCGAGCCAGGCTGAACTTGCTGGAAAGCCCTTGATAAAGATACCCGGAGATCTTGTTGCCCAGGGCCCACCCGATCGCGTACGGAATGTTCGAATAACCCATGTACAGCGCTTTCTTCTCCTTCGGAGCGATCAGACCGATGTATGCGCCGAAGGTCGGGCTGCAGGTCATTTCCCCGATCGAAAACACAAGAATCATCACGCAACAGATGAGCCCAACGTGCGTTGCCCCGGCCCCCACACCGCCCACCAGGGAGATGGCCATCCCGATGACCATTGCCGCGACTTTGTTCAACCGGCGAATCAGCCAGGAAATCGGTATCACGAGCAACACGATCGAAATGCCATTGATGTTGATGATCATCTCAGGCTTCGCGCGTCCGTCCGGCGTCACCCATCCCTCGCTGAACCAGCCGAAAATGCCCGCCACGTCCCTGGAGTCAATCCACTCATCAACGAAGTTGGGCAGAAGATCCCAGAGTTGCATGAACATGAACCAGAAACACGACGAGAGCAGAAGGAAGACCACCAGCCGCTTATCACGAAACACGTTGAAGAACGAGGAAAAGAACACGCCGAACGGGCCCTTGGTACGGTCCACCTCCCCTTTGTCGGGTTCACGGTATAGCAGGAACGTGGGGAGGAAGTTCAGCAACGTTACGATGGCCGCGGCATAGAACACGTAGTTCCAGTCAACATCGTGTCGCAGATACGCCGCACCCATAGGAGCGACGGCCCCGCCGATGTTCACCACCCAGTAGAACAGGCCGAATCCCATGGACGACGTTTCTTCCGTCACGCTCTTGGCCACGGTGCCCTGGATGGGCGGTTTGAAGATGGCTGTTCCCATCGCTACGCAAAGGGCAGCGAGCAGGAACGCCCAGTAGCCGGGGTTTTCCCAGCCTTGCGTTGCCAGGTAGTCTGCAATCGGCTTCGACTGAGCCATGCCCACGTACCCGACGATGTTCAGCATGAAGGCAACAACCAGACTCTTGCGGTATCCGTAGCGGTCAGAGTACCCGCCGGAGACCATGGGCGCCAGGCACTGCACCAGGGCCCACCAGAAGTAGATGTCCCCCTTTTGCACGTATGTCAGCCCCAACCCGTTCTCGCTCGCGGAACGGATCAGGTACAGCGCAGCGATTGCCCGCACGCCGAAGAACGCGAGGCGCTCGAACATCTCAATGAAGTTGGCGTACCAGAAGTTCGCCGAGAGACTCCCGACCTGCTCAAGAAACGAAAGGGGCTTCTTTTCCATCAGCTTCTCCTGCCCGGGGTGCTACGACCCACAGGACGGCTAGCCCAGCAAAAACGTCTCGATGGCCATCACGGCGATGCCGACCAGGGCGGCGCCGGCCACCAGGCCGGCACAGACGGATTCGTAGTTCTGCAAAATTGTGCGGTTCATCCACTGGTCCGGGCGCGTCCAGCGCTTGCCGATGGCCCAGATGATGAAAGCGCCCAGGAACATCGCGAAACACGTGCTGAACGAAATGATGAATCCCAGCCCGATCCCCACCGGCGAAATCGGGAACCGGCCCTTGCTCCGCATCCGCACGCCCTCCAGCACCAGGCCCAGAACGGCGCCGATCCCCGCCGCCCAGCGCGCCCAGTACGGCAGCTCGCTGATGCCCTCCGTCAAAACCTTGGCCACCGCCATCCAGGCGGACGCCGCGGGGTAGGGCTGCGACTCCGTGATCAGGCCGTTGGGGTCACCCTTCAGGAAAAGCGGGTAGAACACCAGGATGACAAAGAGAGACCCGGAAAAAGCCCCGATCACGTGGGCCAGGGCCTGCAAGCGCGGCTTGGCCCCCAGCATGTAGCCCGGCTTGATGTTCTGGATGAGATTGGCCGTATTGCCCGACACCTCCCCGGTAATCGCCGCGGTGGCGATGTTCGTGTGGATCTGCCCGGGGGCCAGCACACCATAGGTAAGCTGCGTGATCTTCGCCAGCGCCCCCGTCGGAGTCACCGAGGTCAGGGCCGTCGAGTTCACCGCGATGAGCGAAAACACGAACACCAGCGGGACGGCCACCAGGCCGAGCCAGAGCTGGACTCCGAACATGTAGCTGGTAAGCCAGGCGGCGACGACGCCCACCACGGGGATGCCCACCACGGACACCCAGAGCGGAAGCTCGATGTTCTTCAGGCAGTCCTCGCCGCGCGGGGTGGAGGAACTTGCGAAGAGCCGTTTGATCGGCTTGATGAAGATCTGCGGCTTCGCGAAAAACGACATGAGCGAGGCGACGGTCATCATGGCCACGCCGCCCCAGAGCGACCACTTCAGAATCTGCTTGAAGCCGTAGACGGGCGGGCCTGCGTCGGCCGGCGCGGTCGTCGGGGCCGAGGTGACCGGGGCCGATGTGACGGCGGCCGATGCCGGCGCGCCGGTGGCCGGAATCGTGGTCGTTGCGGCAAGCGCCATTTGCGTCGTGGCGGGCGAGTCAGTCATCCGCTCGGGCACAAACGCCTCTGCCTGGAGCGCGGCCGCCTTGGCCTGTTCCTTCTGCGCGGCGATCGCGGCATCCTCCTGGGCGGAACGAATCTCGCCGACCTGGATC
>CAZBFW010000152.1:5238-7994 GCA_964491135.1 uncultured Phycisphaeraceae bacterium
ATCATCAGCGGCGCGAGAATGAAGTAGTAGATCACCGCGCCGATCATGAGCGACACGCCGGAGCGGAAGCCCATCAGGCCGCCCGCGCCGATCATGGCGACGTCCAGCTCCGGGCGGATCGTCAGATCCTTCAACGGCGTGCCCAGGATCTTCAGTGGGGCCCAGTGGTACTTCTCCACCAAATGGTAATACCATCCGTCAAGGAATTCGGGGATCCAGATATGGGGGAGCTCGAACTCCCGCAGTTTGTCAAGCACCTTGTGCGCCTGGCCGAACTTGAGAATCGCCCCGATCGCACCGAACACCAGCAGCATCTTGGCCGGCTGGGTGGCGGAGGTGGACGTGTTGCTGTGCAGGGCGTCCAGCACGACGGCAGCCGCCCGGCCCTCCGGAAACGGCTGCTGCTCGTCGTTGATGAACCGCCGCTTCATCGGGAACGCAAACAGCACACCCAGGATGGCCATCAGCAGCAGCCAGATCAGCAGCAGCTTCCCGGGAACGATCTTGCCCGTCAGGATCATGTAGGCCGGCATGGACGAGATCATCGGCCCGGTCATGTAGCCGGCGGCCGTCGCGATGGACTGGAGAATGTTGTTCTCAAGGATGTGGTAGTTCTCGCCCAGGCCGATCCGCGTGAGCACCTTGAAGATCACGAACGCCAGCACAACCGACGTCACGCCCACACCCAGCGACCAGCCGGTCTTGATCCCCACGTACAGGTTCGTGACGGTCAGCACGCCGCCAAGCAGAAATCCGCAGATGATCACCCGCAGCGTCATCTGCCGGACGTCGCCCTGGTACACGTTCTCCAGCCACCAGCGGTCCTTCTCCTCGACCGTCATGGTGCGGACCTGTTCGTCCGTCAGTTGCTTGATGGCCATGCGGCTTTTCGCGCCTCCGGGGTGCCTTGCTGGGGGCCTTGTGACGCGCCGGCACGCAACCGGCGTATGAGTGGGTCAATCTATTCGGAAACCGGCCCCCGCGGCAAGCTCCATCCGATAGCCGACCCCCGCACCTTTCCCGCCTCGTCCATTGGACAGTCCCCGACCCCGCCGCTATCGTGTCGCTCCGTCGCCTGGCAAAAACTCGCGAGACACCCGGCATGCTGCAACGCATCTCATTCGGCTCGATGGCCATCGCGTTCCTTCTGCTCCTGGTCGCCGCCGATGCCTGGGTGGCCGACAACTGGCTCGCTTACCCCGTCTTGGTAGGCCCGCTCGTCCGCCGGGGGACCTTCATTCCGCTGTTCTTCACCGGGGTCATGCTGGCCGGTGCCATGGAGCTGCTGCGGATCGTCCAGGCCACCGGGGCTCGCCCACATCGCCGGATCGCCGTGCTCTTTGCGGCCGGCCTCATGCTGGGCCCGTGGCTCTATGCAGGCTTCGCACCGCCGGGAAACCTGCTTTCGGCGGAGGGATTGGGCGTCCAGATTCTGCTTCTGACCGGTGCCGTGCTGGCCACTGCCTTTGCCCAGATTCTCCGAGCGGACACCGCGGGTGCGATTCGGGACGTTGGGGCCACGCTGCTGGTCACCGTCTATTGCGGATTCCTGCCCTCCTTCCTGATTCTGCTGCGATGCGAGAGCCTGCTGCCCGTGCCGCAGGGCGCCTGGCTGGTCCTGGTGTTCCTGGCGGTCACGAAGGTTTCGGACATCGGGGCGTACTTCGTCGGCTCGGCAATTGGCCGGCACAAGCTCATCCCGTGGGTCAGCCCCGGCAAGACGGTAGAAGGGTTCGTCGGCGGCCTGTGCGCCAGTGCGTGCCTTTCCATTCTGGTGTGGCACTTTAGCCGGGCGTTGGCGGCCCCGCCGGCGGTGGCCGATCTGACCAACGCCCAGGCGGCTGCGATGGCACTTGGGGACGCCCTGTCGCTGTTTGGGACCATGACATTGCTGCAAGCTATTGTTTTTGGTGCACTTATGGCTGGCATCGGGCAGCTTGGGGATCTGCTGGAATCGGTCTTCAAGCGTTCTGCGGGTGCGAAAGATTCAGCCAAGCTGATTCCCCAGTTCGGCGGGGTGTTGGATTTGGTCGATAGTCCGGTATTGGCGGCCCCGGTGGCGTGGTTTCTCCTGACATACCTTTGGCGCCTGGTGTAGAATAGCGCGGTGTGCCGGGCAGGCCGCGGAGTACTCGTCGGCCCGGGGCACCTTCGGGAGCAAGCTCAGGGTCTTGGAACTGAATATCGCCATCGAGGACCCGTCCAAGCGGATGGCTCTGTTCGGGCCGAACGATCACAACCTCCGGCTGATCCGGGCGGCGTTGGATGTCCGGATCACGGCTCGTGACTCCACGATCAAGTTGAGCGGGCATGGAACGGCCGTCAGCAAGGCGGCCGAGGTCATCGATGTCCTGCAGCGTCGGCTGCGGTCTGTGGAGCGGGTGGAGGAGAACGACGTGGCCGACGCCATCGCGGAGGTCTCGCGAGAGCGGGCGGACCAGGCGGAGTCGGGTGTTTCCGTGTACGCACCGGCCGGCACCGTGTCGGCCAAAACCCCCGGGCAGCAGGAATACATCGACGCGATCCGCCAGAACGACCTGACCATCTGTTTCGGCCCGGCCGGCACGGGAAAGACGTACCTGGCGGTGGCCGTCGCCGTTTCGATGCTGCGTGCGCGGGCGATCAAGCGGATCGTGCTGGTTCGGCCGGCGGTGGAAGCGGGCGAGAAGCTGGGCTACCTGCCGGGCGACATGCAGGCGAAGGTGAACCCGTATCTGCGGCCGCTGTTCGACGCCATGAACGACATGATGGCGTTC
>CAZBFW010000153.1:0-7970 GCA_964491135.1 uncultured Phycisphaeraceae bacterium
GATAATGAGCGGTGACTGGAGTTCAGACGTGTGCTCTTCCGATCTCGAGGAGTACTCTCTGTCGGCGTGGCAGGGGCCCCCGGAGGGGGCGTTCTGCCATTTCCGGACGCGGGTGCCGGTCAAGACACGCCGGCCGAAGCTGCTGGTGGACGACGACATGCTGATTCACTTCTTTGCCCGCCTGGCCGGCGCTGAAGATCGAGCCAAGCAGCGGTTTCGGTTTGTGCTGGCCCTCATCCTGATGCGGAAACGCCTGCTGAAATTCGAGGAGACGGTGCGCGGCGACGACGGAGAGTGGTGGCGGATGCGCCTGATGCGCGACGCCGCAGACGGCAGTGTGTGCAAACAGGAGCCGCAGCTCGTGCTGAACCCGCGACTGGATGAGGAGCAGATCGAGTCGGTCAGTCGGGAACTTGGCGTGATTCTTCATGGGCACGCGGAGCAGGGCGGTGAGTTCGACACGGCGTCAGAGCCGATGGAGGGAGAATGAGGCAATCGCTCGTCAGGCTGTCGCGGGTGCTGACGGGCGCGGCGCTGTCGTGCCTGCCGGTGCTGATCGGGTGTAATGGGCATCGAAACGGGGGAATCGAGTTGGGTCCGGTGGTCCCGCTGGAATCCGCGATCGCCCTGGCCAACGCGAGCGCAACCGGGCTGCCGACAGGCTTGCAGGCGCTGGGTTCGGCGCGTGGGCACGTGACCGTGGATTCGCAGGAGAAACGGCACTTCGACTGCGATGCGAACCTGTTGGTGATTGCGCCACGGCACCTGCGGCTGGACTTGCGGACGCTCGGGCAGACGCAGGTGCTGTTTGGGTCGAACGACCAGGTGTATTGGCTGCACGTGGTTCCACAGGTGGACACGTACTGGTGGGGACGCTACGCGGAGATCGAACTGACGGACATCGCGAACATCCCCATCCGGCCGGACATGATCGTGGAAGCGCTGGGCATCGTGGGCCTGCCGACGGATACCACGGGCAGCGAGGGCCCGTTCCAGCGGGTGGAGGGCGAGCATCAGCAACTGCTGTTCGTGACGTACGACCCCGCCGGGCAGGGCCGGCTGTACAAGGAATACTGGCTGAGCCGCCGGGGCGACCGGCGGATCGAACGGATCATCTTCCGCGACGATCTCGGCCGCGAGCAGATGCGATCGATACTATCTGACTACCGCCCCCTGACCGGCGCCGGCCCGTTGCTGCCGCACCGCGTCGACGTGACCTGGCCGGAGCGTGACGCTCATCTGCTTCTGCGCGTGCGCACCTGGAAGCCCCAACCCGCCCTCACCCCCGAACACCGCGCGTTCCAGCCCCCGCACACCGGGGAACAGCGGTTCAAGAAGGTCGTGGACATCGACCGAGACTTCTGAGACGGCATCTTGTCGGCAGGAGGGGCGTCGGTCAGCGTCTCTCCTTCGATGGCGCGGCCGCGAGGACCCGGTAGACCACGCCGGCCAGGATGGCGCCGGCAATCGGGGCCGCCCAGAACAGCCACAGTTGGGTCAGTGCCCAGCCGCCGACGAAAACCGCCGGCCCCGTGCTCCGGGCCGGGTTCACCGACGTATTGGTCACCGGAATGCCGACCAGGTGGATCAGGGTCAGGCACAGGCCGATGGCGATCGGGGCCAGTCCGGCCGGCGCCCGCGAATCCGTTGCTCCCAGGATGACAAACAGGAAGAAGAACGTGAGCACAATCTCGGCGACCAGACACGCCACCAGGGAGTAGCCGCCGGGCGAGTTCTCGCCATAACCGTTGGCCGCGAACCCGCCGGCCAGGTCGAAGCCCTCCTTACCGTTGGCAATGACGAAGAGCGTGCCCGCCGCTGCAATCGCTCCGACGACCTGGGCAACGACGTACGGAAGCAGATCCTTCGCCGGAAACCGGCCGCCCACCAGCAGACCCACGGACACGGCCGGGTTCAGATGACAACCGGAGATGTGCCCGATCGCGTACGCCATGGTCAGCACCGTCAGACCGAACGCCAGCGCGACACCCACAAAGCCAATGCCCAGATTCACGCCCGGATGACCCTCGGCGAGAAACTTGGCGGCCAGAACAGCGCTGCCACACCCGCCGAGTACCAGCCAGAATGTTCCGAAAAACTCCGCAGCAGATCGGTGAAAGATGGACACGGTGTGACTCCTTTGCTTCTGTTGCCGTTGTAGCGACGACAAGAACCACGAAGGGAAGTGGGCAGGTCGGCCAACCGCAGGCAAAACACGCCCGGACCGCACCGAGCGTCGAAGTGGCCGCCATGCCCTTTGGTCTTGCCCGTATGGCGGAAAGCGTAGTCAGCCGACGGGCGGCCCGCAAGGGAAATCTGCACAGCGGCCCTTGGCATTCTCGGACGGCCGGTGAGCGTGCAAACGGCGTTCACCGGCGCCCTCGCAACGGCTCACCTATCGGACCCCTGAACGCCGCCGAGTTATCGTCCCTCCATGAGTCCTTCTTCGCGTTGGCTTGTGCCGGCAAGTCAATCGTAGACTACAAGACCGGGGAATTCGGGGAGGGTTCGCGCCGCGGCGGGCCGAGGGGGTCCGCACGGCCAAGAAGCATCCGGAAAAAGGGGAGAGCGACATGGAAGACCTCGCACTACAGATGGACTCGATTCGAGAGGAACTCTGCCGGCTGCTGGACCTGTACGAGCACGCAAATCCCGAACAGCAGAGGGCGATTGCCCGCCGCTGTGAGCAACTTGGGGGGCAGGTCCAGGACCTTGTGGGCATGCTGAAGTTCTCGCTGCTGCAGATGCGGCGGGAGGCCGAGTCCTACGACGATGGCCATCAGGAGTATGCGGACCAGGTGGATGAAGTGACCCGGGTTGGCCTGCAGACCATCCACACGGCCGGGCAGGAGGTGGCCCGGGCGATACGGTTCCTGCGGGAGGTATGGGACGAGTCCGTGCTGGCTGAAGGGGACTTGGAATGGCTGGAGTAACCGAGGCCGGCGCGGCGGCATGGTTCCTCAGGCAATGAGACAGGCTGTATACTTCTGCGCCGGCAGCAGCGCGTGGCGGGCGGCCCAGAGTGTCCGCGACGTGGAAGGTGCGTCCCAGAAACAGCATTTCTGTCGCAAAGGCACGCTGGGCTTTTGACCGTATTTTTGACCGCGTGGGGCACCACTGTTTTTCCGGTCCGCGCTCATGTCGGCCGGCACACCGCTTCTTCTCAGACCCATCTTTGATACCACGGACGCTCGCGGCTTCGCGGACCAATCCTTTGGGACCATTGGAGTTATGCGCACGTTCGCACCCATCAAGTCCGCCGGGGATCGGGACGATACGGTGTCAAGGTTCGGCGAGAACGCCGGACACGATCGGTGCGACATGCAGCGAGTTCCACAACGGATTCTTGTCGTCGACGATGAGCCGGAAGTGCGGTCCGTGCTGGCGGCTGTTCTCTCAGAGGGAGCGCGACGCACGTGCGCGACTGCGGCCACGGCTGACGAAGCCATCCGGCGTCTGGGACGTGACGCGTTCGACGTGGTGATGACCGACATCTGCATGCCCGGCACCGACGGGATGGCCCTGATGGACGACATCCTCCGGCAGGACCCCCACCCGAGCGTGATCCTGATGACGGGTCGACGCAGTGCGGGCATGGCGGAGCAGGCTCGACGCCGCGGCGCGTTTGAACTGGTCTGCAAGCCGTTCGACCTGGCGGAATTGCGGGGCCTCGTGGATCGGGCGGCTGCGGCGGGTCGGACGGCGTCGGAGCCGGGCCGCGACGGGGAACTGGTTGCGGCGGCGCAGCGGACCGTGTGGAAATTCATTCCCGACCCGCCGGATGGACAGCCGGAGCGGCGTGCGGTTACGGATGCCGACGTGCAGCGTCAGTTGAAGCGGCTCTACATTGAGTCCGTGCGTGCGCTGGTGGCGGCGGTGGAGGCGAAGGATCCCTACACGGAGAAGCACTCCGTGGTCGTGAGCTACTACTGCAAGCAGCTCGCCCGGCGCCTGGGAATGAGCCGGGAACAGGTGGACACGGTGCAGACGGCGGCCATCCTGCATGACATCGGCAAGATTGGCGTGCCGGACGCCATCCTGCAAAAACCCGGGCCGCTGACACCCGCGGAGTTCGCGATTGTCCGGACGCATCCGGAACGGGCCGAACCCATCCTGGGCCACGCCAGCTTCCTGAGCAACGAGCTGCCCATCATTCTGCACCACCATGAACGGTATGACGGACAGGGGTATCCTCACGGACTTCGGGGGACGGAAATTCCGGTGCTGGCACGCGTGTTGAGCATTGCAGACGCCATCGATACCATCCTGTCCGCACGCGCGTACAAGCCGCCGTGCGATTTGTCCCACGTGAAGCGAGAACTGCTCAGAGGAGCGGGTTCGCAGTTTGATCCGGCCTTCGCGGCGGCCGCGGTCGCCTGGCTCACGGAGTGCCCGGGAGACATCGTCGTTCAGCCGGTTGAAGTCTGCATGGTCTGACCTTCGTATCCCCCGAACCGTTCGGAGGGGACCGTCCGACGGGGCAACGCCCCACGGTTGCGTCGTCGACAAGCGCCGCCTGGCGGTGTGTCTTGCCCGGAGCCGATCTCAGCGGATAGACTGACGTGTTCGAGGGCGGGAGAGTTCGTTCGCGATGGCGTGGGAAGTCTGTGCCCGGTGGGTGAACGAATGGCACGATCCGCGGCAAACCGCCTGCTGTTGGCGTTTCTGATCTGCTTGGCGATCGTCGGGCTGGCCTTGCTCTATTGGGCGGCTCTCTCCGGCGACACTCCGTCGGGGGCGACACCGGAACAGATCCCTGAAGAAGGATGGCAACCGGCGGTACCGCCGCTGGACACGGCCCACCTGGAACTCGTTCGTCGGGCGGTCGGCCCGGACGGGTTGTTGGCCATGCACCTGGAGCGGTATCGGCGAGAGGTCGGGCGCTATCCGGATCGTCTGGAAGAACTTGTGCGGTCGGAAGGGGAGGCGCCCGGAAGTACGGCATGGGGGGGGCCCTACCTGCAGAACGCTGATCTGCTGAACGATCCGTGGGGCCGAAGGTACCAGTACCGCAGGCCCGGCGTGCAGAACGCCAACGGATACGACCTCTGGAGTCTCGGGCCCGATGCCAAAGACGCCACCGGCGACGAAATCGGCAACTGGTGATGCGCAGCCGCGCAGCGTGGTACGGGTTCAGGGATTGGAGGCCAGTTCGACGTACGAGCCCTCGCGGACGATTCGATCGAGCAGGTACCGCTCCATGGCTCCGTCTCGCCCGAGGTCGATCCAGTAATCGTCGGCACGCGTCAGCCGCTGTTGGCCGGACTCGCCGGGCAGCTCGTCCCCGAAGTACTGCAGGACTGTGGCCGAGTTGTTGAACTGCCGTTCGGGAGCCGAAAGCCGCTCCACCCGGACTGTAACGGACACCCGCACCTTGTTCCCATCGCCCTCGGCGGGCGCCACCTCCACGCGAGCCTGTCTGCGAAGGGTGCTCAGGGAAGCATCCGCCAGGTCATACGCGGTGTTCACGTCGCGCCGCCAGAACTCGAAGAACTGCTGCGACGTAGTGGGAAACGTGGTGATGATGCCGGCCGGCCGGTCCACACGGTCCAGCGCGAATCGGTTCTGGCGAAGCACGTCCTGGCACGTTTCCCAGAGCGACGCGGCCTGCTCCTCGTCGGCAAGCGTAAAGACCTGCGCGGTGTAGTCGACAGGGGTAGCCGGCTCCTGGCAGCCGGCGATGATATTGGCAAGGGTGCCGAGAATGACGATCGTTCGCATCTGACTCATGGTCGGACGATCATAATGGTGGTGCTTGGGGGGTCAAGTAGAATCCGATGCAACCGCCGGCGTGTGACGCGATGGAGTGCGGGGTGAGGACGCGCACGAAACCGGAATCCTGCGGCAGCCCCCGGAAACTGCCTTGCAATCGGGTCGGCCCCCGGTTACAAAAGGGCGTAACCTATGGGGCAGGGCGAACTTACCGAGATCGCTCGCCGCGTGTTGGCACCGGGCGTGGGCGCGTCGCCCGGCAATGTGGGAGGTCGCACGTGAGGCGCAGGCCGTGAAACAGCGGACGAAGAACGTGGTGTGGTGCCTGCCCGCGCTGGTGTTGGTGGCACCCATGTATGCGACCGGGCAGACCACGCAGCCGGCAGACGTCGCGGCGCTCTCAGCAGACGAGCAGGAACGCCTGCGGCAGTCGCGTGGCATCATCGAGAACCCGGATGACAGCCTCGGCACGCGGCAGGCGCAGGCGGAAAGCCTTCTGCGCACCGGCTGGGCCGCTGCGACGCGCACGCTGGGTGAACTGCTGAGCCCGTCCTCGCATGCGTCCACGCGAGTCGCCGTCTGCCAGGCGATTGTTTCTGTGGGGGCAGTGGAACCGGCACTCCTGCAGGAGCATCACGCCGGGCTGGTGGAGCCATTGCTGCGCCTGTTGGGCGACCCCGCCGAGGGCGTTTCTGCGCGGGCGGCGGCAGCCCTGGCCGCGTACCCGGACGGCGGGGTGACCGAGCGGCTGGGAGTTCTGGCGGCCGATGCGCAGGCATCGCCTGAACAGCGCGCAGCGGCGGTCGACGCCCTGGCCTCCAGTGTCCACAAGCGGGCTGTGGCGCGCCAGATCGTAGCGTTGCTGCCGACGGAGAACGCTGAACTGCGGGCGCGGGCACTGCGAGCGCTGCGCTGCGTCTCCCGCAGAGACTATGGGGAAGACGTGGCCGCCTGGCAGGCGTGGTGGGAGCGCGAGGAGAGCACACTCAGCGACGAAGACTGGCTTCGCGAGAAGGGACGGATGTTCTTCCAGCGGTTGCTGGAGGCACAGGGCGAGCTGGAGCGTGTGCGGGCGGACCAGGAACGCCGGTACGGGACGCTGGCAGAACGGCTGACGGTTCTGCTTCGCCAGAACTACCGGCTGGTTCCGCAGCGCCCCCAGAAGGACGAAATGCTCGCCCGCTGGCTGAACGACGACCAGCCGGAGTTTCGGCTGACGGCGCTGGCGATTATCAGTGAAGAAATTCAGGAGGGCGTGTTGCCGGCGGACTCGCTGGTGGCGGCCGTGATCGCGGGGCTTGAATTCCGCGTGCCGGAGGTGCGCCGGGCGGCGCTCGGAATCATCGGAGCGATGGGAGTCCCCGAAAACGCGGAGGCGGTGGTGGCGCTGTTGCGGGACGAACAAGTGGACGCCTCGGCCAGGCAGACGGCCTTTCGTGTGCTGGGGCAGCTTCGAAACCCTGCGGCGATTCCAACACTGATCCGCGAGATTGACGTGAGCCAGTCGCCGGGTGCTCCCGCGGGCTGCGTGGCCGAAGCGGCGGGGGCGCTGGCCGTTCTGGGCGCCAGGGGCAAGGTGGACCCGGAAGTCATCGCGCCCGCCGTCCCGGTGCTGCTCGATCGACTGGCGCGAACGCCGGTGGATCAAATGCACGTGAGGGGCTTTCTGCTACGGGCCATGGCGGGGATTGCTGCGCCCGAGTTTGGACCCGCCCTGACGGAGGCACTGCGGTCTGAGCAGGCCCCACTGCTGGTGCCTGCGATCGAGGGTCTTGCGGCACTGGGCGACGCGAGCTGCCTGGACCGGCTTGTCGCCCTCGTGGGCCATACGGATCCGCGGGTCCGCGAAGCCGCTGCCAGGGCGTTGGGGAACCTCGGGAGCGAAGCGGCCCATCTGGAAGCGCTCATGCGGCATCTCAGCCCGCCGGGCGAGACGAACGACGCGGTCCGGGCGGAAGCGTGGAACGGCTGGCGAGAAATGCTCGCCCGAAAGCCGGCCGAGGACCGGCTTCGCTGGGCCGATCGGCTGCGCGAGATGCCGGACCGACAGCAGGCCTACCTGGAGGAACTGGTCCGTGAGCTGAGCGGGCACAATCCTGCTCCGCCGGAGTTGGCCGCATCGCGGGAGCGCCTCGCCACGCTGCTCATGGCACGGGGGGATGCCGCGGCTGCGCTGCAGATCTGGCAGCGGTTGCTTGCCGGAACAGAGGCGGCGGACGATGCATCCGCGGGCAACGTGCGTGTGCACGTGTTGACCG
>CAZBFW010000154.1:0-7966 GCA_964491135.1 uncultured Phycisphaeraceae bacterium
TGTTTCGGGGAGACACGGTCGGCCGTGTCGTGCCGCCTTTGGCCGCCGGCATGTCCAGGAACGACGAGGTGGTCCAGCTCTTCCTGAAGGACGCCGGGCGGGTTTACGTGCACCAGGATGAGGCCGGCGAAGCCGGGCGAACGCGAGTGCCCCGCCGAGCGATTAGCGAGGAACAGCGATCACGAGGTGAGCGGCAGGGGCACGAACCTGCCCGCCGGGAGCGCGGCCGGATGCCCGCGACCAGAGGGGCTGACCACAACGTCGCCACCCCAATGGATATCACTCGGCTGGACCGCACCGTCACGAACTGGGGCTCAAGATGGGCACCTGATTGAGTCAAAGGCTTCGGAGTTTGGAGGAACAAGCGATGCACACGAATCGACTGAAGCTCGCTGTGGCAATCGCAGCTCTGTCATGGGGGCTCGTTCCGTCGAGCGCGGAAGCCCGGCGGCAATACAACCCCGGACTCAAACGGTTCATGCAGAGGGATCCGCCGGTGTTGCCGACTATTGGGAGTAGTACGCATCCCGATGGGTTAAACTCCTATGCATACGTTCGCAGCGCCCCGCTGGCCCACTCGGATCCGACCGGACGGCAATGTGCCGGTTTCCCACCCTGCGTTGATTGCGGTTTCGACTACTGCGCGTGGCCAGAGGAATGTTACGCTACCGATCCAGGCTGGGCACAAGATAGGCCCGGAGTAGGCGATGTCCTCCATTGCGCGGGTAAAGGCGGTGAGAGCAACTGTCGATGCTATCGCAAGATAGCGCCTCCAGGCGGTGGACCGGGCGGACACGTCTGCTTCGAAGGTCCGGGCCCATCCTCGCAACAAAGCTCTCTGTGTTTTGATGCGCACACCGATATCTGGGATTGCTGCACGGCCGTCGCGGCCGACGGCTACTGCTACTACGATCTCCTATGTGTGTGCCGACATCTACGGGAGGAGGTTCTTTAATTTGCGCCCCATGGTACGAAAGTCAGGATAGAATCGAGATGTCCGAGTTGCCATGTGATGTCATCGCTCTAATCGGCGTGCGGTCTTATCGTGCTGCAGAACGAGCACCAGATGAAAGCCCTGGTGCCCAGGGTTGCGGCAAAGCCCACTGCCCAGCACAGGCACGTGCATCGGCAATCGGCTTGCCGCATCTATATGCATGAATACGGTTCTGGGCAACAGCAAGAGGTATGGGCAGGAGAGTTCGGATGAACTGTAGGACAGTGCTGCGCGGGGGCATACTCATCGGCGCCGCGGCGGCGCTGGGCTGCCACTCAGGGTTGCGCCACGATGCCGAAGCACACGAGCGATCCCCACACGCGGTCTCGCCGAGTCAGCTTTTTGGGCGACACCTCTATGTTGCTACTGAAGAGTTCGCTGTTTATGCGAGCGACGAGAGGGCGGCCACCGAGTTCGCACGCGTATTGGACACCGAGCTTGCCGCGTTTCGCGATTGCTTTCCCGGTGTACAAACCACGAAGGGCATCGTGGTTGCTATCGAGCCCGGAGATGAACCATCGCCTGCCGTCGCCGACTGGGAATCGCGAATTGCCGACCGCGCTTCGTGGGATGTCGAGTCGCAACCACCCAGTGTCGCACGACCCTATGCATTCCTGCGCGAGCCCTATTTCCGCGAGAGCTTCTCCTTGCCTCGTAAGAAGGCGGATGAGCTGGTTTGTCCGAAGCCGGACGAATTGCCTCCGGGTTGGATCTGTTTCCTCACCACTGATCCGCATTTTGGCGAGCGCTTCGATCAAGCCCAAACGGAGATCCGACAAGGCCTTCTGAAGGCGACGAAGCAGATAGTGCTCGATCTTCCACCCCTCGAGGCCTTGACTCAGACTTCCGTGGCAGCGGTGGCTGGCTTGGCGGAAGAGTTGCTTCAGGCAAGGCTCAGGGGCATCGATCGCGATTTGATGCACCTGCAGCGCCGGGAGACGCTGTGGACAGCTTGGCTTACGTCGGGCGTCGGCGAAGCTTCGGAGCGCCAGGCTGCGCTCGCCGCTTTGCGAGCGCAGATCGGCGCGGAATGGGAACGCACCTGGGATCGGCGTCCCCGGCGACCCATGGAGTAGGGGGAATGAGCTGGAATCACGCGCAAGATGCACACGCCACGTGGTGATCGATGACAATGAACAGGCCCAATCCGATCCGGACAGGAACATCGTCGTATACCCTCCGGGCCAATGGGAAGCGGCGGTGGCGGCGTGCTGCTCACAATAGGGGCAGCAGCTTTCGCGCGAGTGTACGGACCGTCATCTTCGCCCAACTTGTATTGGCGCCGGTGGGCTGTGCATCGTTGTCGCGGCCGCCTGCACCGTTTTTGCCTACGGAGGCCATAACCGCGGAAAACGCGCCGCGATTGGCCCATCTCGTGAGCTGGCGGCTGGCCGATCACAGTCTGGCGGAGCTTCTGGTTGACCCTGCCAGGGCTATCGGTCCGATTGCCGTGGACGCCGACAGGCAAGCCGTTCTGGTCAATCGCCATATCGGGACGGGCTCGCGGATGCGCCGGCCGGTCGGCATTGAGGAGTACGCGCTGACCGACGGGCGGCTGCTGAGGACCACGCGGATCCCGGCCTACCCGGACCTTACGGGAAGCGGCCGGGCATCGTCACGCGACGTGATGTTTGACTTGTCGCGCCGGCAGGCGTACCTGACGTGCGGGTGGGAAACCCGCCGCGACAGCCACGGTCCCTTCCACGAGAACGATACTCCCGCGGGACCAGTCGATTTGAGACCGGGCGTGGTCTAGCTGTCTCTGGACTGCGAGGCACCGCGACTCCTGGCCCAAGGACTTCGCCTGGTGTGCCATCCCGTCGTCGATGATCAACGGCTTCTCGTCGAGTCGTTATACCCTCCGCACGACCGCCCGCACACGCAGGTCGCTTGGATCGACCGTGAGCGCGGCGAATTGGGGGACTTGCAGGCGTTGCCCGTCCTCGACGTGTCTCAGTCCATTCGCGGCGGAGTGGGCTGCTTCGTGCTGATATGGGCCGGAAATCCGGCGCGACTGGCTGCAATACGCGTCGGAGGCGGCGGCGGGCAGATCGAGGCTCAGCATGAGTACGCGGATGGATGGTCACCCGCCGGCGACGTCGTGGACTGGCCGCGCTCGCGATGGATCGTGGCCGAGAGACGCGGGGCGGGGCGAGCAGCGGAGGACCGCCGGGTGCGCGTGTACGAGATCCCGAGCTTACGTCCGATTCGCGAACTGCCGGGCGGCGCATTCGCAGGCACGACGGGCATGGCGTGCGTTGGTCGATCTTCGGTGCTGGCCGTCGTTCCACAGAAGCAGCCACGATTGATATTACTGTTCGACGTGGATTCCGGCAGAGAATTGGTCCGCCTGCCCATCTCCGCCGTGGGGGAGCCGGGATCGTGGACCGTGTTCACGGACCCCGGCGGGCGATTCGTGGGTGTGCGCGGACTGCAGTGGATGCAGTTATTCGCAGTGCCGCCTACGGGCGTTTCGCCGGCGCAGGCCACCGCAGGCCGATGAGCCGATGGCGAAGGCGGGACGCATCGGGGGTCATACTCATGAAGCAACACCGAGTCAAAGCGGATGACCTGGCGCAGAAGCGGAAGGCTCACCACCGCGGACCGGGCTTCCGTCTGGGCGTTCTGCTGGGCTGCGTGGCAGGAGCGGTGGCTACAGCGGTCGCCACGTCGTCGGGCTGGAAGGGTCGGGCGCCTTCTCACGATCCGCGACCTGCCGACGCGCGCGAGCTTTTGCCAGGCACTCGTGGACCCGCCAGCCAGGGCGGCGACGCCTATCCGAGTGTAGACGAACTGATGGCACTGCCTGACGCCAAGCTGGGTGCCGTGGACCCAGCGGTCGTGAACCTGGTCGTGGCGCGCGGTATTCCTCAGTTCCACGGTCTGGACATCGCCAAGTACCTGAAGACCCTGGATGCCTGGGCCGAGGAGATTCGTTTCGATACGGAGCGCCATCGGTATCGGTACTTGGCTGATCCCAGTCAGTTCCAGAACAGCGAGATCGAATACAAGGTCACCTGGCTCGCCTCGGACGTCAACGCCGTGTTCAAGATCGACTACGATCTGGAGGGCTTTGATGCGTCAAACCCCTCGGACCTGTTCCTGAACGGCCTGATTGATCGGCGACGCGGCACCTGTGTCTCCATGCCCATGCTGTATCTGGCCCTGGGCTGGAGGCTCGGTTACCCGATCCGGGCAGTCTGGGTCCCGACCCACATCTTCGCCCGCTGGGACGACGGCACGGCCCGTGTGAACATCGAGGCGACCGGATATGGGGGCGAACTGCCTGATGAACACTATGCGGAGGAGTTCCTGGTTTCCGTAGAATGCCGGGAGCGGGGGGTGGAACTGGTCTCCCTGTCGCCGAGGAAGACGCTGGCGCTGCTGCTTCTGGCTCGGGCTGACTACTGGGCGAACGTCGGCGATGTCGAGAACCAGACGGCCGACGCCCTCCGCGCGAATCTGTTGTTTCCCGAGCTTCCTCTGGCCATCCTCACCCTGGAGGATGCCTGGAATCGTCGAGCGTCACAGGACTCGTATTACGTGAGCGCACGGGACCATCTCCTGGACGTCACGCATCGCATTGCAGTGCGCGACGCAGCCTTGGCGGAGGATCCGCAGGAGAAGCTGATCTTCACGGATCAGGGCCCCGTGCCCGTTTACATTCGACCTGCGGAGGGAAGACGGGCAACTTCGCCGGCTGACTCTCTGCAAGGAGACGAAGACCGATGACATAGAACATTACATTCGCTCACACGGATGCCTGCCACTGTCGCGAGCGTGTGCAGCCTAAGAGAGGTAAGGCAATGAGTAACAGGATCCGCAACACGGAGGAACAAGCGATGCGTAAGAATCGATGGATACTGGCGGTGACAATCGGCGTTCTGTCATGGGGGCTCGTTCCGTCGAGCGCGGAAGCCCGACGACAATACAACCCCGGCCTCAAGCGGTTCATGCAGCGGGATCCGCTGGCTCGCTCTCCAAAGTTGAATCTATATGAAAGTGCACGCCGAGACGCCAGCTCTACGACGAATCGTCCCCAAGCGCACACCTCCAACTCGATAGACTCTTGGAAAAAGGAGAATACTTGCTGCAGATGTTTGCTGTTTGCGGAGGACCGTGGACATCCGCACTGCCAGGTGCTCACACAAAGCGTGTTGTGCAACCGGCAGAACACGGATTGGCCCGAGTTTGATGACGAGAAGACGTACTGTGACGCGGCTTCGTCAGGCGGATGGGCCGGGGGTCCTGGAAACAAGAATTACGACAACTGCGCCAAAGGCTGTGTAAGCGGCAGCGACGAGCAAGAGGTGAACTTGGCGACATTGCTCTGCCTGATTCCCTGCATGGATCCGGCTCCAGACCCAGCCTTTGGCGCCCAGTTTGCCATGAAGTGTGGCACCGAACCAGGATGGCTGACGAACGATCGAGACTGCCGGCAAACAGTGTCCTGTGGTGGGGATTGCTATTGGCATTGTGACTCACAACCAGATGGTCAATAAGCCGGGATTTTACCGTCCGATCGCGAGGGTCGTGCACTTCGCTGTAGTGCTGACCTTAGTTCACGTGACCTTCTACGTCGCATATGCTATACACAGCCATGTGCGTGCTAAGCCGTGGCACGCCATCACGCTTCAAGGCCTCTATCGTTTCGCTCCTCCCTGGTTTGAAACATGCGATGAGGTTTCAGGACGGATTCTCTCGAACGCATTCTTCCTATTGAGCGCATTCGGCGTTTCACTCCTGGCTGCCCTCACTCCCGTGGTCCTTCTCGCCGCCATGCGAAACAGCCATTGGAAAGGGGGTCGGACTCATCTCGAAAGGGCGGTGTCGCGGTCGCCACACTTGGCTCGCGTCATGGCGCGTGCAGTCGTGGCACTTGTCGCGGGGATTTGCGCGTTCCCACTGGCGGATTCGACGTTTCGTTCCTCTTATCCGACGTGGATATACAGTCATGAGCCGACCCGATGGGTCTTGCGTACTGAACCAGAGTGGGTAGGTTCGCGAGCATGGCTTGAGAACGACATCGTTACTTGCGTCAAACTCGCGCCAGTATATGCACTGCCATTGGCAGTCGCAACGCTCACAGCCTACATCATTGCATCGAGAAGGAGGGTTCGCCCTTCGGACGGCATCCCCCGATGTGCGCGCTGTGGCTACAACCTGAGCGGCTTGACAGCCACCCGGTGCCCAGAGTGTGGAGATCCATTCCCTGATCCCGCGACTGGTGATCAAACAATGACGAAGGGAAGCCACTGATTGCCCGAATGCGACGCATATATCTGGCGTAAATGGTCGCAGTAAGGGCCGCCCGAAAGGGCGGTCCCCTGATGTTTGGCCGGTCATCCGGCGGCGACCGTGTAGTATACAGCGGATTCCAGGGCCGGCGCGATTTTATGGCACTTCGTGGTGCGGGGTGCGGGGGAGACGAAGTGAGATAAACGCATTCCCTGGCACCAGAGTTCGTGTCTCAAGTGGTTGATCAAGTTCTGGGTTGACGGTCTGCGTTGCGGGCCGCGGCGCCATTTGGGAGGAGGCAGGACCTGAGGCAGGCGATCGGGACCGAACGCCTGCGCGGCGGCGGCGAGCAGCAGGCCGTAGGCCGCGACGGCCAGGGCCGGTACCCGTGCGGCCGAGGACGGATGGCGGACTTTTGCCTGGCCGATGCCCAGGAGTGATTTTTCTTCCTTGAAGTTGACTTCGATGTCCCACCGCCACAGGTAGGCTTGGAGAACGTCGGCGAGCGGTGCGTTCGGGTCGGTGCAGATCAGGTACGCGGGTTTGCGATAGAGCGCGCGGGCATTCCGGGACCTTCGATAGGCGAGCGGGGCGATGATGATCAAGCGGAGAGCGCGCAGCCCGGAAGCCCGCCATCGCACGAGGGGGAGGGTGTTGATCTTGAAGCGGTGGACGTGGCCGGCGGCGAAGGCCTGCACCCGTGTCCAGGGAATGTCGGGATCCCGGCGAACGGCGTCGGGGGTGGGCAACGGCGCGCCATAGACACGTCGTCGGCCGCGTCCGGGAATGCCTGCCGGCAGGGCATACAGCTTGGCATCGGCCCGGATGCGTCCGATGAGCACCGTTCGTTCGGGCAGACGGCGCAGGACCGTGCGGTTCGTGTAACTGCCGTCCACGGCGACCCAGAAGGGACGGTCGTGTTCGCCGTCCGCGTCCAGGTGGGCCCGGGCCACGTGAAGACGATCCACGCCCAGCTGGGCAAGGCTTTGTTGTCGCCGGCGTTGCCGATAGTCCGCCCAGACCTGGGGGTCGGCGTTTCGGCGGGGCTTGGGGGCGGGCGGTGCGGGTACGAAATCGATGGGCACCATGCGGGCTTGCCTCGATCCGCCCGGCAGGGCCAGGGAGAGTTGCAGGCATCGCTGGGCGTAAACCAGGTTGGGCCGAAACGGGGGGCCCAAAGGATCCCGCAGGTACTGGGCGCCCGGCATATGCCTGCCCCGCCGGCGCAGCAAGGTGTCATCCATCGCTGCGACCAGGGGCCGAGAGGAGGGCGTGGCCGCCGCCACGGCCCGCCGGACGGTGGGGAAGAGGTCATCCGGTTCCACTCGTTCGTGTGAATACAAGCGATACTCCGCGCTCCAGTCCATGAACTGTCGCCCCACCGTCGTGATCAACCCGGTGATGCTGTGGCGTCCCAGGCAGACCAACTGACTCAAGACGTGCCGCCGGACCCGCGCGTGCGTCTGCGAAGACAGGTCGGCCTGGGCCAAGAGCCGGTGGATGGCGGTCAGGAGCGGCGCATGGCTTTCTTTTTTTTTATGCGTACCGGGGACGGCGGCACGTGTTTGCGGTGGAGGATGAGATTGGCCTTGGTCGGCCGCTCCAACGCCAGCCAGGCCACGTACCGATGCAGGTCGACGGTGCGCCCGTCGCCGATGCGAAAGCCCGCGCGGCTGCGATGGCGGTGGAGCTGCCGCTCGCTGATGACCTCGCCCAGCGGGGTCGAGTTCAGCA
>CAZBFW010000155.1:0-4232 GCA_964491135.1 uncultured Phycisphaeraceae bacterium
GGGCACGCGCCACGTTCTGCGACGCGCCCGACGTGGAAAGCCCTACCACGCAATCCCCCGGCCGGGCCAGGCCGCGGACCTGGCGCGCGAACACGTCCGCCGGGTCGTAATCGTTGATGAGGCACGTGAGAAGGGGACCGTCGGAACTGAGGCAGACCGCGGCCAGCGGCTCGCGATTGGCGCGATACCGCCCGACCAGCTCGCCGCAGAAGTGGGCCGCCTGAGAGGCCGAGCCGCCGTTGCCGCAGGCGAAGACCGTCCGACCGGCGCGGAGTGTCTGCACGAGCGTTTGTGCGGCCTGATCGATCGGTCCGCCCAGCGGTTCGAGCCGCGAGTGGAGGTCCAGCCCTTCGGTCAGCGTTCGTTTCCAGAGGCTCATACGTGTTCCATTCTACGCCAGCAGGCCCGCCACGAGATAGAGCAGGGTGGCGGCCACGCCGGCGGCCAGAGCATAGGGCAATTGCGTCCTCACGTGGTCGATATGGTCCGACGCGGAGGCCATGGACGAGACGATCGTGGTGTCGGAGATGGGCGAACAGTGGTCGCCGAACACGCCGCCCCCCAGCACGGCGGCGACCACCACCTGCAGCGGCGCTCCCATCGACTGAGCCAGCGGCACCGCGATGGCCAGCATGATGGCAAACGTACCCCAACTCGTGCCGGTGGCAAAGGCGATGGCACAGGACACCACGAAAACAAGCGGCGCGACGGCCCACACGGGCAGGTTGCCGCTGATGACGGAGGCAACGTAATGGCCGGTCTGCAGATCGCTCTTGCAGAGTCTGCCGATCGCAAAGGCCATCATCATCAGCAGGCCGAGCGGAAGGAGCGCGGACGCCCCCTTCAGGCAGGTGTCCACCCACTCACTCAGCCGCATGATCCCCTGCGCGCGGTAGAGCACTCCGGCGAAGACCACCGCGGATAATACCGCCCAGAGAACGGCCGTCGCGCCGGAGCACTCGCCAAGCACGTTCCAGAACGTGACGGCCTTTTCCTTTGCCAGGCACCCCTGGTAGCCGGTATAGCTCAGGCCCACCGGAACCATGGCGACCATCACTGCGATGGGCAGCATCATGTTGATCGCGCGGCGAGCCGTGCCCTCGCACGGCGGCAGGCCGAGCACCTCTTCGGAGATCATCGGCCGGGCGCCGTCGCGAAGCAGCTTGCCTTCACGATCGGCTCGTCGTTCGGCGGCTCGCATGGGGCCGAAGTCCCAGCGCGTGACAAGAATCGTGAGCAGGAGCAGCAGGCTCAGGATCGCGTAGAAGTTGAAGGGGATGGCGCGGATCAGCAGCGGGACCGGCTCGCGGATGCCCAGGTCCGTCAGAGTCATGAGAATGAACGCGCCCCAGCCGTTGAGCGGGATCATCACGCAGGTGGGAGCGGACACGGTGTCGCAGACGTACGCGAGCTTCTCCCGCGAAATCCGCAGCCGGTCGAAGATCGGTCGGCCGACGGCCCCCGTGACCAGGCACACGATGCTGGATTCGATGAAGGTCGCCATTCCCACGGCCATGGTCAAAAGCCCGGCGCTTCGCCTCCCGCGGACCAGGCGCGCACCCTGCGCGAAGTGAACGAACCCGTCGATTCCGCCGCTCCGCTGGATCAGGGCAATCAGCGAACCGACCATAATGCTGAAGAGGATCGTGCTGGTCTGGCCCCGGTCCGCGAAGACGTCTCGGCAGGCATCGATGGCGCTCACCACGCCGGCGATCGGTTGGGGCCATTCGACAATGACGTAGCCGATGGCGATCCCCGCAAAGAGCGACAGAAAGACCTGCCGGGTGACGATGGCCAGAATGATGGCCAGGGCCGGAGGCACAACGGACCACAAGCCGAACGGATGATCGACCGCGCCGAGCATTGGGGCCGGATTCTACCGGGGCGCTGCACGCGGCGAAAGCGGCGCCGCAGGCGGCTTCCGGGCATGCGGTCAAGCGATTTCGGCCCTGCTGCCGATACTCCGTCCGGGACTGTGCCTGGACGGTAGGACAGCCAGCCCCCGGAGATGATGGTGTGAGCAGGCGACGGCAGGCCGTTCGAAGACGCCGGCGGGTGGCGGTGGTCACCGGCACCCGGGCGGAGTATGGCATTCTGCAGTCGCCCATGCGGGCCATCGCCGACCATCCGCGCCTGGAGCTGCAGCTCGTCGTCTGCGGAATGCACCTGCTCAAGCGGTTTGGCCACACGGTGGACCAGATTCGTCGGGATGGCTGGCGAATCGCCGCCCGGGTGCCGATGCAACGCGGGACGGATTCGCCGACCGACCAGGCGGAGGGGCTGGCCCGCGGCGTGGCGGGCATGGCGAAGCTCTTCGAGCGGGCCGGAACGGACATCGTGCTCGTACTCGGGGACCGCATCGAGGCGTTCGCGGGGGCGCTCGCCGGTTTCGCGACGGGCCGGATGGTTGCGCACGTGCACGGCGGCGACGTCGCGCCGGGTCACCTCGACGAGGGGCTGCGGCACAGCCTCACCAAGCTGGCTCACATTCACCTGGCCGCCTCGAAAGACGCCGCGCGTCGAATCGTTCGCATGGGCGAGGATGCGGGTCGCGTCCACGTCGTGGGGGCCCCGGGCCTGGACCGGCTGTTTGAACTGAAACGTGTAACTCCGCGCGCGTCCGCTCGGACCGGGCCCGTCCTGATTGTTCAGCACCCGTGCGGGCGAGCGGCCGAGCAGGAGCGGCGCGTGATGACGGGCATTCTGCGGAGCGTGGCCGTCACCGGGTTGAAGACTGTGGTTTTATACCCCAACAGCGACCGCGGCCACACGGGCATCCTCGCGGCGATTCGGGCCGAGCGTTCCCGCTTTGGCCCCGGAGCGTTGCGCGTGGCGCGATCCCTGCCCCGGGATGAGTACCTCCGGCTGCTGCTCTCGGCGCGCGTCCTGGTGGGCAACTCCTCGAGCGGGATCGTGGAGGCGGGCGCGGCGGGGGTGCCGGTTGTGAATATCGGACAGCGCCAGGCGGGCCGGCTCCGGGCGGGGTCCGGTGTGGTGGACTGCGCGGAATCGGCGCGGGCCGTTCGGGCGGCGTTGGAGCGTGCCTTGGGGCTACGTCCGAGAATGTTGGGCGTGAATCCGTATGGCGGTGGCGGGGCGGGCCGGCGGATCGCCTCCATCCTGGGCCGGGTATCGCTGAGCCCGGACGTGCTCTCCAAGCAGATCACCTTCTGAGTCCATTCTTCTCTAAACCGGCGCTGCCGGGCCGACGATGACTAGTCCGGTATTCCCTCTAGGACGGGGGGATCGCGCACTTTGGATGCAGGGGGCTCCGGCATGGCAGTCGAAGCGCAGACCCGTGAGAAAGACATCGTGGCGAAGGCGCTGGCAGCGATCGGAGAGATCGCCACGCTGCCCGAAGTCACGGTCAAGATCATCGAGATCGTGGAGGACTCCCGGAGCACGGTGCGTGACCTGCACGAGGTCATTAAACGCGACCCGGCCTTGTCCACGAAGATCCTGCGGGTGGTGAACTCGGCCTTCTACGGGCTTCCCGGGCAGATCGCCAGCGTCGACCGGGCGATTATTCTGCTGGGGCTGTCGGCGGTGAAAAACATCGCCATCGCGGCGTCCATCTCGCGGTTGTTCAAGGGCGGGAAGATTTCCGCCTCTTTCATGGCCAAGGACTTGTGGCGGCACAGTCTGGCCGTCGGCGTGGTCTCGCGCGGAATCGCCAGGGCGGCGGGCGTGGTGGGAGCGCTGGATGAGATCATGCTGGCCGGCCTGATTCATGACCTGGGCTTGTTGGTGGAACGGCAGGCGTTTCCGGAGGAGCTGGCGCAGATCATCGACCGCTGTCAGCAGACCGGGCAGGACCTGCTGACGGTGGAGACGGAGGTGCTGGGCGCGAACCACCAGGTCTTCGGCGATGCCTTGACCACCAAGTGGAGGTTCCCGCGGAATCTGCGGGCGGTGATCGGATTCCACCACTTCCCGGACCGGCTCTCCCCGGAGCTGCAGCAACTGGGCATGATCGTGCAGGCGGCGGATATTCTGTGCTGCAAGGAGAAAATCGGCTTCCACCTGACCACCCGCGCCGACTTCACGGACGAGCTTTTCCAGGGCGCGGGAATCACCCAGGAGCAGCTGACCGAAATCACAACCGGTCTGGACGAGCAGCTCAGTGAGGCGGAAGGAATGCTGATCGGCTAGAGACGATTCGACAGTTTCCACCGAAGGACGAAGGCCCGTCCGCCTCTCAAACGGATGGGCCTTCTTGCTGCGCCTCCGGC
>CAZBFW010000155.1:4242-7941 GCA_964491135.1 uncultured Phycisphaeraceae bacterium
CGCGGCCTCGCGACCCCAGGAGGGGAAGACATAGAGAAGGCACGGGCGCGCTCGGCGCACCCGTGCCTCTCACGGACGGCATTCCCCGATCGCCCGGCTCATGTTGGGTGTTCTCCAATGCCGCACCGGGCAGCCGATCCGGATGTTGACGACCATGCACCCGCCTGATGACTGTCAGTGACACCCAGATACGATCGTTTGCCATAAAGCACGTTTTTATCGCACAGAAACGGTTGACCTTGTCCCGTGAAACAAGTATGGTGCGCGCTGGTCTTCATCTTCCTCGGCAGCAACTCGAAAGGAGCGATGTGGCGATGTCCCAGCGTTTCCCCATGTGGAAGATCGTGGCGGTTGCAGGGTTGGGATGTCTGGCCTGGGCTGCGGGAGGCGGGTGCCGGCAGAACGCCGGGGGCAAAAGCGTGAAGAAACCGACGACGTGCACGCTGGATGCCGACTGCCCGGCGGGCCAGGTATGTGAAGATCTGCAGTGCGTGCCGGGTTTGACCCGCTGCGCCGGGGACTACATCGGGCAATTCACCGGCCCCACCACGGGCCAGGTTCTGGTGATGATCAGCGAGGATGGGATCGTTCAGGGAGAGTTGCAGTCGGATCTGGGGATGTTGGAGTTCACGGGAACGGTTTCGCCGACCGGCGAGATCGTCACGACTTCCCTGGCGGCGGACGTTCAGGGGCAACTCGGCTTCTCAGATTGCAGCGTCTCGGGCACGTGGAGCGCCCAGGGTTTCGACGGGACCTGGGAGGCCACCAGGATGGGTGCCGAGGGAATGGCGGAGGGCGATGTCGGGCTTGGACGATTGTTCTACAGTGGTCGATGCTATGACTGCCACGGAACACCCGGCAGAGGTAACGGAGACGCCAGCGACCTTCTGGGCGTCAGCGCGGCGGAGCTTGCGGCTCGGTTGAGTGGCGGTGACCACGGCGACGTACCGGAAGAGTACCTCACGGTGCAGACGTGTCTCGACGTCGAGGCTTTCCTGGCCGTCGAGCGCGGCGGGACCGGCGAAATGCCGTGCGGCGCGCTAACGGACGCCGCCCTGGAGGAGTACCGGGGCGCCATCGAGGCGGACCGCGACAGCGGCACGACTAAGGAGGCGGCACTCGATTCTGTTCTGCAGATGTGCCAGCTTCAGATGCTCCTGGACGACGGGGCCCTGTTTCAGGACTGCTGGGCCTGCCTCAGCGAAGACGTGGAAAACGCGTACCCATGATGGGCTGCGGAGCCGTTTCGACACCGCCGCTCGTTGCTCAGCCCGCGACGGACGCATGCGGTGTGCGGATGAGCGGGCCCGTCGCGGTGTATCCCCTTGTGCAGACTCACTCCGTCGGGTTCCCGCCACCGCTGCAGGACGCCCCGTGGCCCCGGGACGCTCCAGGGCGCAGTTTTCCCTCAGCAGCTGTAAGCTGGGTTCCGAAGCCGGTCAGACCACGTCGGGAATCGAGCGGCCGCCGTTCCATCATTCTGCCCGCTCTGCTGCGGCCACCCCGCAACCTGCCGGTGCCCGTAGGCTCAGCGTGAGGAGATGGTGACGCCGGCTTGCATCGGCCCAGCTCTCCGTCGATGGGACTCACAACTCAAAAGCCAAGTACGCCAGGATCCACTCCTGGGGCCGGAGATGGGGACTCCCGATTTCCTCCGTATGGTACGACGTGTACAGAACTCGGCCGCTGTCCGATTCGAAGGTGATGGTCAGCGGGCGACCGTTGAGGGCCCTCTGACCCAGCGAGTAGTCCCAGATAGATACGTCGCCCGCGATCCATACCTTGGTCGTCGCCGGAACCTGGTCGATCGCGGCCCAAGCCGCGAGAAAACCGGCGATGTGTACTGTTCCATCGGCGTTGATCGCCGAATGCTGCTGCAGCCAGTTACGCAATGTTGCGTCAAGTACGGCAGCCTCCACGGTAATTCCGCCTTCGCCCACCTGGGCAGCGTTCTGTAATTCCGGTTGGTCTGTGGGTGTGTCATCGGAGCCGTAGAAGTTCATTGCGGGCGGGAACGTCTGTTCCACATAGTCGTAAGCCAGGTCCGTAACGTAGAGCTTGCCGCCCTGGTTGACGTAATCGCGGATGTTCTGTATCGCACCGGCCCAGTCGGGGTGGTAGAGGGGCTGCTCGTCTGCCCCGCAATCGATGAAGATGATGTCGTACTCGGCCATCTTGGCTGGGTCGAGAAAGAGCTCGTTTCCACTCTCGTACAGGTCGAACGTCTCGGTGCCCGGCACCAGGTACCCGTAAGCATCCACCGTGCCCATCCCAAGCTTCGCCAGAACATCCTCCATCCGGTCATGCGAACCCTGGACCACGGCGATCGTGGCGGCCCCCATTCCGGTTGCCGGCAGCGTGGTCATCTCGATCGGCGCGGTCATCGACTGCCCCGCAATCACGTTGAGCTGAAAACTCGTGTTCCACGAGCCCTTGGAGATCGTGATGGTCACATTGCCTGCTGGCACGTTCTCCAGACGGAAGAAGCCGTCCGCCCCGGAGGTCGTGGAAGTGACCGGCGGGTCCGAGGGCGCTGCCCCAGGCATAGACACGATGGCGCCAGCGAGTGAAGTGGTCCCGTTGGGGGCATACACGATCCCCTCGATGGTGCCAAAGCCTTCGGGCGACACGCAGGCGTCTCCAACACCATTGCCATCGGTATCCACCTGATCGGGGTTTGCCACGGTGGGGCAGTTGTCGACGTCGTCGGGGACGCCATCGCCGTCCTGATCATCGCCTGGACCGGCACCCGTCTTGGACGCCTCCCATGTTCCGCTGAACCCTTGCGCCGTCCATGTGCCCGCGGTCGTGCAAACCGTGAAATCGAGCTGGCCCTGAATCTCCGCCCCCAGGGAAGTGGCGACGATCTCACCGGTCGAGGAGACTGTCCCCGTGAATGCCATCGCTCCTTCCGGGGCGTCCAGATCACCCTGCACGCTTCCGTCCTCGTGGATTGCCACCCACATGTCGCCCGTGGTCGGGCCGGTGAACTCTCCGATGTAGTCCCCGGCGCAGCGGGTCAAGCCCGCCACGCACTGCAAATCCTCACACACCTGGCTCGCCGGGCAATCGGCGTCCAGTGTGCACGTCGTTGGTTTCTTGGGAGAACCACCTCCGGCGTTCTGCTGGCACCCGCCGCCCACAGCCCAAGTCAGACATCCGAGTCCAGCCACCGCCACAATTCGTCGCGCCGGAATTGCCCTGAACATGACCGCGTGCCTCCTTTCGAGTTTCGATTTGGGAAATGAAGATTGACGAACACCGTACCGGTCTTTTGCGTCGAGGTCAATGTATCCGTGCGACAGCATTGCGCCTCGGATCGCGCGGGTAGCTGTGCCTGAATGTCTGAGCCACTCGCTCGATGGAGACAGGGCGTCGTCGACGCCTGGACCGCCTGGCGGTTTCGCCTTCAACGCGACAGGGCGGAATGACCTGACGCCCGTCAAGGGGAAGAGGCGATGGCAGGGTGTCTGTCCTCTCTTCGCCGTCGGAGACGCCGGGTCATGGCCAACCGGCGGAATCCTCTCGACTTGACGCGGGCGGGCGAATCGACCCTGATAGGGGCCGTCGGTCCGCGTGGGACAGGGACCGGCCGGAGGCGGGTATGGAATTCGAGTACTGCGTGGTGGATGCCTTCACGGACAGGCGATATCGGGGCAACCCGGCCGCCGTTGTGTTCGGTGCGGACGCCCTGGACGG
>CAZBFW010000156.1:0-7919 GCA_964491135.1 uncultured Phycisphaeraceae bacterium
ACCCTATCCTACACTCTTTCCCTACACGACGCTCTTCCGATCTCCGACTGGAGCCCGTATCAGAACTGGCTGCTGGCCGGCTTCCCCGAATGGACCCTTTGCCGGGGCCGCGTCATCGTGCAGGACTACCGCGTCCTCGATGCCGCCGGTTGGGGCCGCTGGATCCCTCGCCGCAAGCCGGCCGCGCTGACGTGACGACGCCGGCCGTTGGCCGTATCATACCCACCGTTGACGCGGACCCCGCTGGGTCGAGTTACCAGAGTTCGCTTTCCGGAGGTTCAAGCATGTCCCGCTTTCATTGCACGTTTGTGGCCTGTCTGATTGTGACCATCTGCCTGGTCTTGACGCCGACCGCCCGGTCGGAGGTGCGGCTGCCCGCCGTGTTCGGCAGCCACATGGTTCTTCAGCAGCAGGACACCGTGCCCATCTGGGGCTGGGCCGATCCGGGGGAGAAGGTGCAGGTGAAGGCCGACTGGCTGGAGCAGGACGTGGAAGCCACCGCCGCGCCCGACGGCGCTTGGCGGGTGGCCGTGCGCACGCCGGCGGCAGGGGGGCCGTATTCACTCACCGTCAGCGGCACGAATATCATCCGGCTGGAGGACGTGCTCATCGGCGAGGTCTGGGTTTGCTCCGGCCAATCGAACATGGAGTGGTCGTTCGCTCACGGCGTCTTCAACGGCGAGGCAGAGGTTGCGGCGGCCAATTGGCCGTTCATTCGGCTGTTCAAGGTGACACACGCCATCAAGCCCGAGCCGCAAACGGATTGCGTGGGCACGTGGGAGGTTTGCACGCCGGAGACCGTCAAGAGCTTCAGCGCCGTGGGATACCTGTTCGGGCGGGAACTGGCCCGCACCCTGGACGTGCCGATCGGTCTTATTCAGAGCTCGTGGGGCGGCACTCCCGCGGAGTCCTGGACCAGCGAGGCGTCCCTTCGATCGCTGGGCGACTTCAACGACGGCCTGGACGCGCTGAAAGCGGAGCGCGAGCAGGCCGGGGCATTGGCGGAGCGCCAGGCTCGTGAGTCGGAGCAGTGGTGGAAGACGGCCGATGGCCTGGACCCAGGTTGCGGGGGCAAGTGGGCGTCCGTACCGCTGGAAGAGGGAGAGTGGGGCACGATTGTGGTGCCTTCTCCCTGGGAAGAGCACGGTCTGCCTGGCTTTGACGGAATCGTCTGGCTGCGCCGCGAGGTGGACCTGCCGGCCGCCTGGGCCGGGCGCGAACTCGTGCTCGACTTCGGGCCGATCGACGATATGGACGAGACGTTTGTCAACGGCACACGGGTCGGCACCGTGCAGGAAGTGGGGCGTTGGCAGGAGGCCCGCCGCTACGCGGTGCCCGCATCGGCCGTGAAGGCAGGAAAGAACACACTGGCCGTGCGCGTGCTCGACACGGGCGGGGCGGGCGGATTGTTGGGCAAGGCGAACCAGTTGCGGCTGTATCCGGCGGGGGACGAGTCTGGTGCGGTTTCCCTGGCCGGCGAGTGGCGATATCGCGTCGGCGTTGCCCTGGACAAGCTGCCGAAGTATCCGGCGGGATCGGCCATCGATCCTCACTGGCCGAGCGTGTTGTATAACGGGATGATCGCGCCCATCGTGCCGTTCGGCATTCGCGGGGCGATCTGGTACCAGGGTGAGTCCAACGCGGGCCGGCCCGCCCAGTATGCGCGGCTTTTCCCCGCCATGATCCGCGATTGGCGCACGGTGTGGAACCGGCCCGATTTCCCCTTCTACTTCGTGCAGATCGCACCGTACAACTACAACGACACCAAGGGCAACGTGCCGGCCTTGCGCGACGCACAGCGGCGGACCCTGGACGTGCCGAATACCGGTATGGTCGTGACGCTGGACATCGGCGACGTGGGGAACATCCATCCGGCGAACAAGCAGGAGGTCTGCCGGCGGCTTGGGCTGTGGGCGCTCGCGAAAACGTACGATCGAAACCCGGGCCTGTGCAGCGGCCCGTTGTACCGCTCACTCACTGTGGAGGGCAACCGCGTGCGCCTGTCCTTCGACCACGTCGGACAGGGCCTGGTGGCCGGTGCCCCACTGGACAACTTTGAGATCTGCGGTGCGGACGGTCAATATGTGCCCGCCCAGGCCCAGATTGACGGCACGACTCTGCTGGTGTGGAGTGAGGGGGTGCCCGCGCCCGTGGCCGTCCGTTACGCCTGGAAAGACACGGCCGGCGCGACCCTGTTCAACTCCGCCGGCCTGCCCGCATCGTCATTCTGCACGGCGCCGTTGGCATCCCGCGATGATTGACATTGCGGCTGCGTCCTTCAACCTCGGCGTGATGTGGTTGACCGTGGGCCCTGCCCGCCAATTCATGAGTCGACGATTTCTTGCTGCGCGGCGTGGTGCGTAGAGGGGTCCGACCCGGGCGCCCCAGTAGTATTCGCCGGATTGCCTGGTTCTCCGGCGCCGTCGGTTCAGGGCGCAGCTCTCGGAGCTTCCCTTCGCCTTTTGTGACGCGATTCACAACGCGTGCGACGATCATGCCTCCGTAAATTCCTTCTTATCTCTGGTCACCTCGCTTGCGGCGTCCTATGGTTCTGGTACGGACCGGATTGCCGCGCAGCGGTCGGGCCTGCTGCGCGGAGTTCTGCAAAATGTGTGGCCCTTCAGTCAGTGCGGATGTTGCACGGCGTTGTCCATACGCCGATTCCGCGCAAGGATTCCTAAGTTGGAAAGGAGTAACCATGTCGGTTAAGAAATGGTGGAGGCTACGGGCGTGGCTGCGAGCGCTGGCACTGGGCGGCGCCGTGTGGACGGCGTCGATTGGCGCAGCTCCGTTGGATCCGACCAGCGTACCGAAATACACAGAGTCGCTGGTCATTCCCCCGGCGATGCCTCGGACGGGCAAGATCGTCACCAAGGGTGGCAAGAACATCGAGTACTACGAGATTGCGGTCCGGCAGTTCCAGCAGCAGATTCTGCCCACGGGGATGCCGGCAACCACGGTTTGGAGTTACGGCTCCGTCAATCATCCGGGGACGTTCAACTACCCGGCGTTCACCATCGAGGCGAAGGTGAACAAGCCGGTCCGCGTCAAGTGGATGAACCAGCTGGTCGATGAAGACGGTAACTACTTGCCCCACCTGCTTCCGGTGGATCAGACCCTGCACTGGGCGAACCCGCCGGGCGGCGAATCGGGTCGAGACGGACACGGCATGGACCCCACGCCCTACATGGGACCGGTCCCCATGGTGGTGCACGTGCACGGGGCGCGTACCGGTGCGGAGAGCGACGGTTACCCGGAGGCCTGGTATCTTCCCGCCGCCGGCAACATCCCGGACGGGTACGCCACGCAGGGCACTCTCTATGACCAGTTTGACCGGAGCAACACGCAGGCGGGCACGGCCGTCTTCCAGTACCCCAACGAGCAGCGGGCGGCCACCCTGTGGTATCACGATCACACGCTGGGCATGACCCGGCAAAATGTCTACGCCGGTCCGGCCGGCTTCTTCATCCTCCGGGGTGGGCGAACGGACCTCTCCGACGGCGTCCTTCCGGGCCCGGCGCCGAACTTAGGTGATCCGCCCGGCACGCGGTACTACGAGATTCCCGTCGCCATCCAGGACCGGTCGTTCAACGACGATGGATCGCTGTTCTACCCGGACAATCGCGCCTTCTTCGAAGGTCTCGATCCCAGCCAGTTCCAGATCCCGTTCCATCCCGACGAGGCCTGCGACGGGATGATGAGTGACGTGGCGCCGATCTGGAACCCCGAATTCTTCGGGAACGCCATCGTCGTCAACGGAAAAACTTGGCCCAAGCTCTCCGTGGAGCCGCGGCGCTACCGACTCCGCTTCCTCAACGGATCGCAATCCCGGTTCCTGATCCTCAAGCTGGTGACCGGGGATCCAACGACTCGGCCCGGAGTGCCGGCCTTGAACTTCTGGCAGGTCGGGGCGGAGGGCGGCTTCCTTCCCGCGCCCGTACAGTTGAGCCAGCTCCTCATGGCGCCGGCCGAGCGCGCGGATGTGATCGTCGACTTCACCGGCCTGCCCGAGGGCGCCCACGTTTACCTGATCAACGAGGGGCCGGACGAGCCGTTTGGCGGCGGAGTCCCCGGCGACGATTTCCCGTTCGCCGATCCGCAGACCACCGGACAGGTCATGGCGTTCGAGGTCGGGCCGCTGATGTCGGTGGATACCAGTGTCGATCCGGCCAGTGGCAGCCTGATCCTCCCGCGGTTTGACCCACTCGGTCCGCCAGACAACATCCGCGCGGTGACCCTCAACGAGGAGGATTCCGCCACGGTCCGCGTCAGCGAGCAGAACGGCAACATCGTCCTGGACTGCGAAAACGGCGAGCCGTTCGGACCGGTGGCGGCGCTGCTCGGCACGTTGAATCCCGACGGCACGACTGAGCCGCTGCTCTGGAGCGATGCAATCACGGAGAACCCTATCCTCAACACCACGGAAACCTGGGAAATATACAACTTCACGATGGATGCTCACCCCATCCACATTCACTTGGTTCAGTTCCAGGTGGTGGACCGTCAATCCCTCATGATGAATGACGATGGCACGGTTGTGCAGCCCGTCATGCTCATGGGTGCCGCACGCGCCCCGGAGCTGTGGGAGACCGGTTACAAGGACACGGTTATCGCGTATCCGGGTGAGGTCACGCGAGTCAAGGCCAAGTTCGATCTTCCCGGACTGTTCGTATGGCACTGCCACATACTGGAGCACGAGGATAACGAGATGATGCGGCCGTTTGAGGTGATTCCGTAGCCCGGTCGTTCCGTGAATGGATGCAACGGGAAGCACACGCGGGAAGCCGCCGGTGGGCGACGGCCTTCTCTGGTGGAGGAAGAAGGCTGCTCCACCGGCGGCTCTCGTGATTGCGATCGAGGGGATCCGATGCACCGTTACGACATGGTTCGGGTTGGCGGGATCCTGCTTGCCGGGATGGTCGTCCCGCTCCCTCTCCGGGGCCGATGCACGCTGCAGGATGAGGCAAAGCAGGTCGCCACGGACGCAATGCCGGCCGATTCCCTGGGAATCGCCATCTCCGCCAGCGCTGACACGGTGCTGGTGGGGGCGTACAGGGAAGACGACGATGATCTGGGGTGGACCGACTCCGGCGCGGCCTACGTGTTCGTCCACTCTGACACGGGCTGGTCGCAGGAGGCGAAGCTCACCGCTCCGGCCGTTGATTACGACTACGTCGGATGCGCTGTCGCCCTGGATGGCGACACGGCCCTCCTGGGCGCCTATGGCACGGACCGCGTGGCTGAGGAAAACGCCGGAGCGGCCTACGTCTTCGTTCGCGCCAACGGGGTCTGGACAGCACAGGCGACGCTCACGGCGTCTGACGCGGCGGCGGATGACGCCTTCGGCTTTTCCCTGGGAGTGAGCGGCGATACCGCGATCGTCGGAGCATTCCAGTCCGACCCGTCGCGCCAGACCGACGCCGGCGCGGCGTACGTGTTTGTCCGCTCGGGAGGAACTTGGACGCAACAGGCGCGGTTGACCGCGGCGGACCATGCCCCGTACGACTATTTCGGCCGCGCGGTCGCGCTTTCGGAAGACACCGCCGTGATTGGCGCGCCCGGAGCTGACCAACCCGGCGGCCAGAACGCTGGGGCGGCGTACGTCTTCAAACGCTCCGGGGAAACCTGGGCCCAGCAGGCGAAGCTGATCACTCAGGACGCGGCTGCCCTGGACAACGCGGGGTTCTCCGTCGCCTTGGACGGTGACACCGCCGTGGTCGGAGCTGTTTATGACGACCACGCCGGCGGAAGCAATGCGGGGTCTGCCTACGTGTTTGTCCGCATGGCTTCAGCTTGGTCACAACAGGCCAAGTTGATCGCGCCGGACGCGGCGCCCGGTGACGTTTTCGGGCGGTCCGCCGCCCTTGCTGGCGACTACGTGGTGATCGGGGCGAACCAGGATGACCATGACGGAGGCGGCAACGCGGGGTCCGTCTACGGGTTCTCCCGGTCAGGAGGCGCGTGGAACCCCGAGGGCAAGTGGGTATCCTCGGACGCGGCGGCGAGCGATGCATTCGGCACCGCGGTGGCGATCACGGGTACCTGGGCCGCCGTGGGTTCGCCCAACGCCGACGCGGCCAGCGCGGTCAATGCCGGCGCCGCCTACGTCTACGCGGTCTTTTGTCGCACCGTGGGCGATCTGGATGCGGACGGCGACGTGGATGCGAGCGACGCGGCGCTCTGGTTCGGCTGTCTGAGCGGTCCGGAGTCTGCCCCCGGGCCGGGTTGCGATTACGCGGATTTGGACGGCGATGGCGATGCGGATGTCGGCGATTTCGCTGTGTTTCAGCAGGTCTATCAGGGCCCTTGACCGGGGGGGCGCTGCGGAGGTATCAGCCGCGTCGGCGCCGAACCCGGTTTGTTCACGGGTTCGCGCGACAGGCCCACGCGGATTTCGATGGTGTTTTCGCGAAGCGCCGCGTCGCCGAACTGGTTCCGGTAGTCCTGGAATACGATGGATCGCTCGCCCTGCCGCACGGGCCGCAACTCGGGATCCAGATGGCTGCGCAGGTTTGCGAACGCAGCGCGGGCGGCGTCTGCGTCGGGGTACGGGATGACCAGACGCGTGAATCGGCCGGCTGCCTTCGTTTCGTAGTCGGCGGCCACGCCGGATACCTGCCCGTGCATTTGCAGAACGTCGCCCTCGCCCAGCGTGCAGATGGACTGCAGCGTGTACGGCCCGCGAACGATGGCCTCCGATCCCGGTACCTTTCCCTCTTCCCGCAGGACCGCAAGGATGCCGACCTCCTCATCGGCCGGGAGGCTTCGCAGCGTCCGATTGGCCAGCTCCGCCATGGCGGGGGTGTCAATTTCGTTGCCTGCGGGGTTGTTCACCTGCACGAAGAACCGGCTCTGCTGCGCGGTGATCTGGTAGCGGTTGCCGACGTTTCGGCCCGACACGCCCGGTACGCCCGTGCCCTTGCCGCGCAGCCGCAGGAACATGGCGCGGGCGGCGGTGGCGTCCTGCATTTCGTAGATCTGCACGTCGATGGTGTTCTCGCCGCGATCGAACCCCTGCACCAGCACACGCCGGAACCCGAGCTCCAGGAAGACCTCCGCGGCCCCGTCGATGTGATTGAACAGATCAGCCCCGACAAATCGACGCGGCGGTGCGGCGGACACCCAGCCTTCCGGGGGTGGAGGCGGCTGGAGTTCTGCATCCTCCCGCGCGGCAACGGGAAGTGGTTGCGGGTTGGCAGCGCTTTCGACCATTTCACCATGTTGGCAACCGGCCCACGCCGCGACAAACGGGATCCAGGCCCAGCATCCGATCCGATTCATGCCGAAACCCTCGCCGTGATCTTCCTCTATGCCCGAACCACCTTCATTTTGCCGGGGTCCACCACGCCCAGGCCGAGCCGCTCGGCGTACCGGAGATACTCCGTGTACTTTGGGTGCTCGTTGACCTTGATCCCCTCGCTCTTGCGTTTCTCCACCATCAGGTTGTGGCAGACCGAATCCAGGGCGAACGGATCGGTTCCCACAAACAGTGTTTTGTAGTCGTAGGCGAACTGGGCGGCGGGCATGGGCCCGCCCTCGTATTGCCCGCGCAGGCCGTCCGTTACGTTCAGCACGAGCTTGTCGCGGATCACCGGGAAGGCCAGCACCTCGGTGCACACGTCGAAGAACAGCGGTTCGTGCAGGCGGCTCGTGTTGCAGACGGCGCCGTAGCCCAGGTTCTTGGTGGCCATGGAAATGCCGTTGCCCGTGTTCTTGAAGACGGGCACGTTGATCATCTTGGTCAGTTTCTGCGTCAGCAGCTTTCCGAAGTATGAGTGTTTTCCGTTGAACACGTGCTGGTTCAGGTACGGCAGGTCCTTCGGGCCCTCCACGTCGGCCCAGTAGAACACGTCGCGGTCGAAGTTCGGGGCGCTGACGTGGTTGCCCTCCTTGTCCCGCCAGCGGCTGTGGTCGGCGTT
>CAZBFW010000157.1:0-7898 GCA_964491135.1 uncultured Phycisphaeraceae bacterium
AGATAATGAGCGGTGACTGGAGTTCAGACGTGTGCTCTTCCGATCTCCGGGACGCCGGAACAGGTCGCCCGCTGCACGACCGGTCACACCGGACGTTATCTGCGTGAGTTTCTCCCATGGCTGACAATTGCCGAGGATTGAGTGATGACCAGGACAAGGCTGATCCAGCGCATCGGCACGCATCTGGACCGTTTGTGCAATCGTATCGCCGATCGCAGCACGGGAAGCCCAGGGAATCGGGCGGCGACGGCCTACGTGCGGCAGACGCTTCAGTCCATGGGGTGGCAGGTCGAATGCCCGGAGTTTCGCTGCATGGATTGGGTCGGGGGTCCGGTCCGATTGAGGGCCAGCAGCGCTGGGTTCCGTGCGTATGCCGGCCCCTACTCTCTGCCGTTCGACGGCGAGGCTCCGCTGGCGCAGGCCGCCCGCCTGAGCGATTTGCAGAGGAAGGCGCTGGCCGGGAAGATCCTGTTGATCCACGGCGGCCTTGCCCGCGAGCCGCTGTTCCCCAAGGGATTTGTGTTCTACAACCCCGAAAGGCACCGGCGGATCATCCGTCTGCTGGAGGAGAAGCGGCCGGCCGCAATCATCGCCGCCACCGGCCGGCGGCCGGAGCTCGTTGGGGCGATCTATCCCTTTCCCATGTTCGAGGACGGTGATTTCGACATTCCCTCCGTTTACGTGAAGGACACGACGGGTGCGAAGCTGCTCGGGCACGTTGGCCGGCCCGTGCGCCTGGCGTTCGCGGCCCGGCGCATACCGGCTCAGGCACATAACGTGATTGCCACGAGATGTGGCTCCTGCCCGCAGCGTGTGGTTCTGACCGCCCACGTTGATGCCCGCAAGGGCACCCCGGGCGCCCTGGACGACGCATCCGGCGTGGCGACCCTGCTGGCCGTCGGCGAGTTGCTGAAGGAGTACGCTGGGCGCCTGACCGTGGAGATCGCCATCCTGAACGGCGAGGACTACTACGCGGCCTCCGGCCAGATGAGCTACTGCGCCGCCAATGAGAATCGCTGGTCGGAGGTCCGCCTGGCCGTCAACCTGGATGACGTGGGCTATCGCGTGGGCAAGAACGCCTACTCATTCTACGAGTGTCCGGCTCCTCTGCGGCTTGTCTGCGAGCACGGGTTTGCCGGGCATCGCGGGCTGGTTCCCGGCAAGCCGTGGGTCCAGGGCGACCATACGATGTTCGTTATGAACGGTGTTCCGGCGGTGGCCTTCACGTCGGACAGGGACGACTACCTGATGAGGAGGTACATTCACACCACCCGGGACCGCGCCGCGCTTGTCAAACCGGCCAGCCTGGCCGAGCTGGCCTTTGCGCTCATGGAGTGCCTCATTCAGATAGACGAAGCCGCCTGACCGGTCAGGCGAGAGGCCGAACCATCGCAGCGCGGCGGCGCATCGGCGCAGAATATCCGGATCGACTATGCTCTCCGACTTGCGGCCTACTTCGCCGGCACGCCCAACTGCGTCATCAGGTATGCCCAGGTGTCGACGGCTTCTTCGATTCGCTTGGCCAGCGGCTTGCCCTGGCCGTGGCCGGCTTTTTCTTCGACGCGCAGGAGGATCGGCCGTTTGCCGCCGGTTGCACGTTGCAGGGCGGCGGTCATCTTGAAGGCGTGCATCGGCTGCACGCGGCTATCCGAGGCGCCGGTGGTCAGGAGCACGGACGGGTAGTCCACGCCGTCCTTCACGTGGTGGTAGGGCGAGTACGCGTAGAGCCATTGGAACTGGTCCGGGTCCTCGGCCGTGCCGTATTCCGGAATCCATAGCCGGGCGATCGCGAAGTGGTGGTAGCGGACCATGTCCAGCAGCGGCACTGCGCAGACCACCGCCTGGAACAGGTCGGGCCGCTGCACGAGGCATGCCCCGACGAGCAGTCCGCCGTTGCTGCCGCCCATGATGGCCAGGCGCTGGGGGCGCGTGTATCCCAGTCGGATGAGTGTCTCCGCGGCTGCGATGAAGTCGTCGTAGACGTTCTGTTTCTTCTCCAGGCGGCCCGCCTCGTGCCATTCCTTGCCGAACTCACCGCCGCCGCGGATGTTCGCGATGACGTAGACGCCGCCCGCCTCCAGCCATGGAATCTGCCGCGTGGAGAATCCGGGGGTGATGCTGACGTCAAACCCGCCGTACCCATAGAGGAGGGTCGGGTTGTCGCCGTTGCGCTTCAGACCTTTGCGGCTGATGATGAACATGGGCACCTGCGTGCCGTCCCTGGAGGTGTACCACACCTGCTCCGTCTGAAACTGCGTGAAGTCCGCGTCGACTTCCGCCTGCTCCAGCACTTCGAGCGTGTCGGTGCTGATCTGGTACCGGTAGTTCGTCGGCGGGTACACGAAGGACTGGAACGAGAAGAACATCTCATCGCCATCCGGTTCGCCGTTCACGCCGCCGGCACTGCCGAGCGTGGGCAGGTCGAACTCCTTCAGGAATGTTCCGTCCAGCGAGTACAGGAGCAGCCGCGAATGCACGTCCTCGGAGACCGTCACGAAGAGCTTCCGGCCGATGATCGAGAAGTCTTCGATGACGCCGCGCTGCTGGGGAATCACGTCGATCCAGTTCTCCGGGCCGGGCTCAGCGACGGGCGCGCGGACGATGCGATAGCGCGGCGCCCCCACGTTCGTTTTGAGGTACAGCGTTTCCTCGTACGAGTCGCCGCCGGTGAGGCCGTCCTGTTCCTCGACGATCGGCCGGAACGGTTCATTGGATCCCGCCGGCCGGATGTACAGATCGTTCCTGGCCCAATCGACGGTGCGGCCGAGCAGGACGTATCGGCTGTCCGAGGTGAGCGAGACGTTCAGCATCTCCTCCTTGGCCCGCAGATCGCCGATTACCGGCGGGTCGTTGCGCCAGTTGTCGCCGAGCCGGTGGTGGTAGAGCTTCTTGTAGTAGTTCTCGTCGCCTTCCGGCACCGTGCCCGGCTCCGGGTAGCGGGTGTACAGAAACCCCTTGTGGTCCGGGTCCCAAGCGATGCTGCTGTATCGCGTGTGCGGAATGACGTCGTCCAGGTGTCGACCCGACGCCACGTCGAGAACGTAGAGCGTGCTCTTTTCCGAGCCACCCTCGCTCTTGCCGTATGCGATCAGCGACGCGTCCGGGGTCGCCTGCATCCAGTCCAGGGCCACGGTGCCGTCATCGCTCCAGGTATTCGGGTCGAGGATGGGTCTCGGAGGTGCCGTGTGGCTTCCATCGCGTGCATAGATCACCGCCTGGTTCTGGTTGCCCTCTCGCTTGCTGAAAAGGTATCGCGTCTTGTAGACGCCGGGCCGGGAGATCTGCGTGTACGTCAGCAGCTCCGTCAGGCGCTTCTCCAGGTGCGGCCGGTGCGGGTCCGCGTCGAGGAACGATCTGGCGTATCGACTCTGGGCAGCCAGCCAGGCCTGGACCTCCGGATCCTCATCGTTTTCCAGCCATCGGTACGGGTCGGCGACCTGCACCCCGTGGATCGTCTCCACGCTACCGGTTCGCCTGGTCTGCGGCGGAGTCTGGCATCCTGCCGTCAGGAGGCCCATCAGCAGCAGTACGGATACGCGGTCGGCCCTGTGCAAGCTGTGATGCATGGCAGTTTCCTTGACAAGACAACGCTGTAGCCGGCGCCTCCGGCCATACCGGGCGCACTATGCGACCCAGGGTCCTCGGGGGCAAGGCGTTGCCCCGTAAGAACCACCGTATCCAGGAAAGATTTTGTCAGCCGTCTTGAAACCGCGCACAATAGGGGGGCGCCCGCGATGTCTGCGGCCCAGCCGGCCACGGCGCCCTCCTGACGCACTTCGGAGGTGCCGACATGACCGTGCCGACCGACCCCGCGATTCCCAACGAGGCCTCGTTCGGGAAGGAAGCCTGCCCACAGTGCGGACACTCTCTGCTGGAGTCTCCGCAGTGGAAGGTGTTCTGCGCGAACTGCGGCTATATGGAGAGTTGGGAAGATCTCTTCCCGAGTGATTCATGCGAGGCGCCTTCCGCGGCGGAGGGCCAGCCGGACCGGGAGGAGCCGCCGGGGGATGTCTAGTCTCCTCGGCGAAATGCCATTACGCTCATTCATGCAGTGCATAATGGCACTATAGGCAGCATAGTCTATAAAGCTAGTTTTCGTGGCATTTTACGGCGCCACCTTGGCCTGAGTGATAGCATTTTGGCCGAAATTCGTTGCCAGAACACGGATCGCTAGTGAAAAAATGGGTTAGAATCCGAAGATATATGTTGCATTGACAGGCATAATAAGCTATGGTTCAGCTACTATGATCAGCGCAGATAACAACGCACACTCCAAGCGGGATCGCCAGGCGGTCATTGCCGAAGCGGTACGCAGCGGGCAAGTCGCGACGCAGGGGGAGTTGCTCGCTCGTCTCCGGGCCCATCGGATTGCGGTCAACCAATCCACGCTCAGCCGAGACCTGGCTGAGCTGGGCATCCGAAAGGCCGGCGGTCAGTACGTCATGGCGGAGCCGGGCGACGCATCCGCGCCCCAACTGAGCTTTGCGGCGGCGGTACGTCGTTTCACGACGTGCGGGCCGCACATGGTCGTGATCACCACCGGGCAGGGGCAGGCCCAGCCTGTGGCGGTGGCGATTGATGCGGCGAAGGACTCCAGTGTCGTCGGCACGCTGGCCGGCGACGACACCATTTTCATTGCCACGAAGAACCGGCGGACGCAGGCCGTGGCCTTGCGGCGCCTTGAGCAGTGGTTCGGAGACAAGCATGAGCGCTAAGAAATGTGTTCTGGCCTACTCGGGTGGGCTGGATACGTCCGCGATCATTCCCTGGCTGATTGACCGGGGATACGAGGTGCACGCGGTTCTGGTCGACGTCGGCCAGGAAGAGGATCTGCCCGCCCTCTGCGGCAAGGCCCTGGCCATGGGGGCCAAGACGGCCATCGTCTCGAACGCCAAGCCGCTGATGTTCAACACGGTCATTCCGATGGCGATCGGATTGGCCGCTCGCTACGAAGGCACATACCGCTTGGGCACCGCCCTGGCGCGTCCATTCATTGCGCTGGCGCAGGTGGCTCGGGCGAAGGAGCTGGGTGGTGCCACGCTGATTCATGGCGCCACGGGCAAGGGCAACGACCAGATCCGCTTCGAGTTTGCGTACCACACGCTGGCTCCGGAATGCCCGGTGGTGGCACCCTGGAAGGTCTGGGAGTTCGGCGGGCGGGTGGACCTCGTCAACTACCTGCGAAGCAAGGGCTTTGAGGATCGCTACGACGTCGCCAAGGACTTCAGCCTGGACGAGAACCTCTGGCACCTGAGCATCGAGGGCGGCCCGCTGGAGGACGCGACGGCGTTCGTGGATGCGGACGAGATCATGGCGAAGATGGCGGACCGCTTCGGCGGCGCCAAGTCCGGGGGGGCGGGCCCGTCGCAGGTGGAAGTGACCTATGAAAAGGGCGTGCCGGTGGCTCTCAACGGCGAGCGGCTGCCCTTGTCGGAGATCGTGTCGCGGTTGAACATCACGTATCGTCACGCCCCATGGGCCTGGGACGTGGTGATCGAAAACCGCTACACGGGCATCAAATCCCGGGGGATTTACATCAACCCGGCGGCCACCCTGTTGCAGACCGGCGCCGACGACCTGGCCCGCACCTGCCTGAACAAGCCGTCGTACGACCGGTACGTGCAGCTTGGGGCCGACTATGGCACGCTGCTCTACCGCGGCGAGTACTTCTCCGACCAGCGGGAAGTTCTGGAAACCACCGGTCGGGCCCTGATGGCCCACCTCAACGGAACCGTGACCCTGCATCTGAAGCCGCGTGTGTACTCCGCGCGAATCCTGGCCGAACGCCCGCTCTTCCGCAAGGATATTGCGACGTTCGAGAAGAGCCATGACTACTCTCACGCGGACGCCGAGGGCTTCATCCGGCTGAGCTGGCTGCTGACCATCGGGCGGACGAGCAGGGAAAACGGCTATGCAGACGCTCTGGAAACAGGATTCGGCGTTGGATCCGGCCTTTGCGGAGATCAACCGGTGCCTGAAGGAGGACTGGTTTCTTCTTCCGCATGAGCTGAAGCTGCAACGCGTGCATGCCCACGCCCTGTGGGGCGCCGGAATCATCACCTCCGACGAGCTCGCGGAACTCAACCGCGGGCTCGATGCCATTGCGGCGGAGTATGAGTCTGCGCCGTGCCCGGCGAGCGACGCCGAGGACCTCCACACCTGGGTGGAGGCCCTTCTGACGGAGAAAGCGGGAGCGGCCGGCAAGAAGATTCACACGGCCCGGTCCCGGAATGACCAGGTCGCCACGCTGTTGAAGATGTACGTGATTGCCGCGGGCGAGGAGCTGAGCGGCCAGTTACGCCGGCTCATCGTGGTGTCGTGTCAGCGCGCTCAGGACTGGGCGGACCTGGTTTTTCCGCTCCACACGCACACCCAGTTTGCCGCGCCGGGCAGCGTGGGGTTCTGGGTGCTGCGGTACGCGACGGCGTTTGAACGCATCCGACGGCACGTGGACTTCAGCGTGAGCGAATGGCGCCGGTATTGCCCGCTGGGCGCCGGGGCGGTGGCGGGTTCGTCGATTCCGATCGATCGGCGGCTGCAGGCGGAGGGGTTGGGTTTTGAGCGGCCGTCGCCGAACGCCCTGGAGTCCACGTCGACCCGGGACGAGTGCGTCGAAATGCTGGCGCTGGCCGCCCAGGTGGCTCTGCACCTGCAATCGCTTGCGGCGGACGTGATTCTGTTCAGTCAGACGCCGTTGGGGTGGACGCTGTACCCTGCGGCGTTCGGTACCGGGTCGTCGATGATGCCCAACAAGCAGAACCCGGATGCCATGGAGCTGCTTCGCGGGCAAGGGGCCGCGGTCCTGGGTTCGCACGGGCAGGCGCTGATCTTACTGAAGGGGCTGCCCAGCGGGTACAACCGCGATCTGCAGTGCATCAAGCCGCTGGTCCGTCGGGCGGCGGAGACGCTGTTTGCGCTCTGCCGGCTGGCCGAGGCGTTCTTGGCGCATCTCGATTTCAATCGGGATCGGATCATCGCATCCCTGGCGGAAGGGGGAATCGGGGCCACGCTGCGCATGGAGCAGAAGGTTCTGGAAGGACTGCCGCTGCGGGAGGCTCATCATGCCGTGGCGGCTGAGGTGCGGGCCGGAGGGGCAGCGTCTTTGGCCGGTGAAGTGGAGTCCGCGGCCCGATACCAGACAATCGGCAGCGCATCTCCCGCGGAGACCCGCCGCGTGGCGGCGGAACTGCTCCGCGTTCTGGGCTGACAACGGATTGACGAAGGTGATCTCCAATCATGCTCCCCAGGCGGGAGGCCGGGGGACCTTAACGAACGTCCGGCGGATCGTCGTGAAAGTCGGCAGCGCCGTGATCTCCGACAAGGGGCAGTTGTTGCCCGATGTCATCGCGGAGATGGCGCAGGAGGTTGTGGACCTGCGTCACCGCGGCTATGAGATCGTTATGGTGGTTTCCGGAGCAGTGGCCGCCGGGTACGAGCCCCTGGGCATGCCCAGGCCTCCTTCGGCCGTCGTGGAGCGCCAGGCGGCTGCGTCCGTGGGGCAGCACCGGCTGGTTACCATGTTCGCGGCAGGATTCGCGAAGCATCGCCTTCACGTCGCCCAGTTGCTCATGTCGGCGGATGACATTGAGAACCGCCGCCGTTTTCTTTCCGCCCGGCATACGCTGCTGGAATTGCTGTCGCGCGGCGTGGTGCCCATCATCAACGAAAACGACGCCCTGTCGGACGACGAGGACAAGGTCGGCGACAACGACCATCTGGCCGCCCTCGTGACCAACGTGGTTTCCGCCGAACTGCTCGTCATTGTCAGTACGGTCGAGGGGCTCTGTGCAGACGGCGGGGCCGGGCCGGTGATTCCGGAGGTGGAAGTGGGCTCGGAGATCGAGCATAGATCGGAAAGCGTCGTGTAGGGAAAGAGTGTAGGATAGGGTGTAGATCTC
>CAZBFW010000158.1:0-3013 GCA_964491135.1 uncultured Phycisphaeraceae bacterium
TCTGGTCCTGGCTGATCGGCCCCTACGTGGAGGCGCATCTGCGCGTCCACGGCTTTACCGCGGAGGCCCAGACGGACGCACGGCAGCTGCTCCGGCCGCTGGTTGAACACCTGTCGGAAGCCTGCCTCGGATCCATCAGTGAAAACTTCGACGGCGATCCCCCGCACCGGCCCGGCGGATGCATCGCCCAGGCCTGGAGCGTGGCCGAACTGTTGCGGGCCTGGGACCTGGTGAACAGATGATACCCGCTCCCGTCGACGGCAACCGGATCTGGCAGATACACGTTCGGCCGCGAAGTCCGGAGCTGGACCCACTGGGTCGGCAACGGTGGAGCGACGTACGACAGATACCCTCGCTGGCACACGTGACGGCCGTCTCCGCAAGCGTGCTTTACTTCGTGCAGGGCCCGCTGGATCGGGCGGCAGCCGAGACCGTCGGCCGAAAACTGCTGGCAGACCCGGTCTCGGAGACGTTTGCGCTGGCCGAGGGCATGACGCACCGTGACGCCGACGAGGTGGCCGTGGAAGTGCACCACCTGCCCGGCGTAATGGATCCCGTCGCCATCAGCGCAGTCGACGCCATCGCGGACCTGCTCGGAACAGGGGTCTGCGTCGACGTTCGAACCGCCCGGCGCTACCTCATTGACGGGGCCCGGGACTCGGCAGACCTGGAGCAAATCGCCCGGCGCGTGCTGGCCAACGAGTGCATTGAAGCCGTTTACCTCCAGGGTTTCGGGCGGCACGACGGGCTGCCGGAGGCGTTTCCCGTGGCGCCGGAAGCCTCGGCCGAGCCGCGAACCGTGCCCTTGCGAGACATGGATCGCGATGCCCTGACGGCCCTCTCCCGGCAGGCGCACCTGTTTCTCTCCGCCGCGGAGATGGAGACCATCCGCGCCCATTTCGAAGCGGTCGGGCGTGACCCGACTGACCTCGAGCTGGAAACGCTGGCCCAGACCTGGTCGGAACACTGCGTACACAAGACGCTCAAGAGCGAAGTCGTATACCGCGGCGCGGACTTCGGTCGTGAGGGCGAGGTGGAGGTACGCTTTGAGAACCTCCTGAAGGAAACCATCGCCGAAGCGACCCGGCGGCTCAACCCTCCGTGGTGCCTGTCCGTGTTCGAGGACAACGCCGGCATCGTGGCATTCGACGAGGAATATGGCGTCGCCTTCAAGGTGGAGACGCACAACCACCCGTCGGCCATCGAGCCCTACGGCGGAGCGGCCACGGGCGTGGGCGGCGTCATCCGCGACATCCTGGGCTGCGGGATGGGCGCCCGGCCGATTGCGAACACCGACGTGTTCTGTTTCGCCCCGCCGGACTTCGCGGACGAGCGGCTGCCCAAAGGCGTGCTGCACCCGCGCCGCATCTTCAAGGGCGTGGTCAGCGGCGTCCGCGACTACGGCAACCGAATGGGCATTCCCACCGTCAACGGAGCCATCCACTTCGACGAACGATACCTGGCCAACCCGCTCGTGTTTTGCGGCTGCGTGGGTCTCATCCCGCGTGATCGGATCGCCAAGGCCGCCCGCCCGGGCGACGCAATCGTCGTGGCCGGCGGCCGGACCGGCCGCGATGGAATTCATGGGGCCACCTTCTCCTCGGCCGAGCTGACGGACACGCACGCCGACGAATTCTCGCATGCCGTTCAGATCGGCAACGCCATCGAAGAGAAGAAGGTGCTCGACGCGCTGCTGCGAGCGCGAGATCACGCGGACGGCTGCCTGTACCACGCCGTCACGGATTGCGGGGCGGGTGGACTGAGCAGCGCGATCGGCGAGATGGGGGAGAAGACCGGGGCCGCCGTCGACCTCGAGAGAGTGCCCCTGAAATATGCCGGTCTGCGCTACGACGAAATCTGGATCTCCGAGGCGCAAGAGCGGATGGTCTTTGCCGTGCCGCCGGAGAAGCTGGACGCGATGCTCACCATGTTCCGCGAGGAGCACGTCGAAGCCACGGTCATCGGCCACTTCACCGGCGACGGCATGCTGCGCGTGCGGCACAAAGGAACGAAGGTGGGCGAGCTCGATATGCACTTTCTGCACCACGGATTGCCCAAGAGCACGCGACGAGCCTCCTGGCGGCCGCCCACGCCACGTCCATCCGTACCGACGGAGCGCGACCTCGGCCGGCGCCTGCTCCGGACCCTGTCCCACCCGAACGTGGCGTCCAAGGAATGGGTCATCCGCCAGTACGACCACGAAGTCCAGGGCGCAAGCGTGGTCAAACCCCTGTGCGGGCCGGGCAACGGGCCGTCCGACGCCGCGGTGCTCCGGCCGCGGCTGGACGGGCGCCGCGGCATCGTCCTGGGATGCGGCCTGGCCCTGTCCCGGGCCGACGAGGATCCGTACTGGATGGCCGTCGCCGCGGTCGATGAGGCGCTGCGTAACGTGATTTGCGTCGGGGCCGACCCCGCCCGAACCTCCATCCTCGACAACTTCTGCTGGGGCTCGACGGACGATGACTATGCGATGGGCACCCTGGTCCGGGCCTGCGTGGGCGCGCGGGACGCGGCCATCGCGTTCGGCCTGCCGTTCATCTCCGGCAAAGACTCGCTGAACAACCAGTTTTCACAGAGCGCTGAGGAGGCGCGGCGCTGTGGGCTGCCCCAGCGCATCTCGATCCCGGGCACGCTCCTGATCAGCGCCCTGGGCATGGTGGATGACGTAACCAGGTGTGTGACCGCCGATCTCAAACAACCCGGCTCCGTGCTCGTGGTGATCTCGGCCCCGGCGGACGCCGTGGGGCTGGGTCCCGCCGCTCGGCTTCATGCCGCGGTGGCCCGATGGATCGCGGCCGGGTGCGCCCGCGCGGTGCATGACGTCAGTGACGGTGGGCTGGCCGCAGCCCTCGCGGAGATGTGCCTGGCGGGCGGCCTGGGCGCCGGCGTGTCCCTGGACGGATGGGGCGACGAAGACCCGGCCTCTCTGCTGTTCGACGAGCCCCTGACCACCTACATCGTGGAGTGCGAGGAAGAAGCCAGATCGGAAGAGCACACGTCTGAACTCCAGTCA
>CAZBFW010000158.1:3023-7891 GCA_964491135.1 uncultured Phycisphaeraceae bacterium
GAGGAAGAAGCCCTCACCGAACTGGCCGTTCCCGAGGAGGCCATCACGCCGATCGGCCGGGTGACGGACTCGCAGCGACTGACGATCGAAACGGCGGGGCGACCGCTGATCGATCTGCCCGTGCCCGAGCTCGCCGGTGCCTGGCGCCGCCTGCAACCGTGACTCCGTCCATCGAGAAACGCTAAATGCAGATGGTACGAGTCTGGACCTGGTTGCCGCCGGCACGCTTGGCCTGGTACATGAGCTTGTCCGCCGCGCTGGTCACGGATTCGAGCGTACACGTTCCGCCCGCGGGGCGTACGCTCAGACAACCGGCGCTCAAGGTGACCCGAGCGTGACGGTTTCCTCCGCCGATGCTTTCGGCGGCAATGTCGTGGAGGAGCTTCTCGACGCGACTGATGGCCTCCCGCTCCTCGCAGTCGTAATACAGCGAGACGAATTCATCGCCGCCCAGCCGGCCCACCAGCTCCTGGGGCCCGACGGAGTTGCGGAGGTGGTCCGCAACGTGCTTCAGGGCCACGTCGCCCGTCTTGTGCCCGTGCTGGTCGTTGAGCGTCTTAAAGCGATCCACGTCGAAGTAAACCACCGCGAAGCTGCTGCCGTAGCGGACGGCGCGGTTCACCAACTCGCCCGCCTGTTCCGTGAAGCCGTCCCGGTTCAGCACGCCCGTGAGCGGGTCGCGAATGGCCCGCTCTTCCAGCTCACTTGCCTTCTGCACGAGCTGGTTCACGGTGGCGCCTGCCCGGGCCGCCTGCTGAAGAAGCTGGTGCACGGTCGTGACCAGGGCCTCCGTATTCTCGGCCGCCTCACGCGAGGCCTGCTCCATCAGCCGCACCAGTTCGGCCTGGGGCGCTCGGCCCTCCTCAAAGAACCGGTAGAGCTTCTCAAAGGCATCCTGCACACGCGTCAGGAACGTCGCGGGATCGACTCCCCTCGGCTGGGCGTGCTGTTCCAGAAAACGGCACAGCCGGTCCGCGTCGTGCCGGTTCCACGCGTTCAGAATGTGTGGAAACAGCGACGCCACAACGTACGCCTCCGCGACGGCCGGCTCGTCAACGAACTGAGCCAGGCTCTCCCGGTCGTGATGAAAGGCAATGCAGTCCACGAGCGCCTCGGGGAGGTCCACCTTCTGGGCCAGCATCCGGCCGGCCTCCGCATGGTCGATGCCGAACGTGTCACGCTGCTTCTGCAATTGTGCTTCCGCGTCGAGCGCCGGGTTCTGGAGGATCGCCAGCAGCGGCTCCTTGGCCGTCGAGTAGAGCAGCGTGAGCGCCAGATCCTGGAACATCCCGCCCACGAAAGCGTGATCCCCAAGCTTGGCGTCCGTGAGAGAAATGTACTCCTTGGCCGCGACGGCCTTGCACAACGATGCCTCCCAGAACAACCGCGACTCGTCCGGCGTCAGCCCTAACTCGTTGTGCAGGCCGGTGATGCAGTAACTGATGGCCAACGTTCGCACGGTGGACAGCCCCAGCAGGTTTACTGCCCCTTTCACCGTGGTCACCTTGTTGCGCACACCGAACCATGAGGAATTCGCCAACGAGAGAAGCTTGGCGCTCAGCGAACTGTCTGCGCTGATCACTTTCGCGTAGTCGGAAGGCTCCGCCTCTGGATTCCTTCCCAGCTCCACGAACTTGATGGCGACCGCGGCCGTCGTCGGCAGGTAGGACAAGGAATCGATCTTGCGACGCAATTGGTGCCGAAGATCTTCGGCGGAGACTTCGGGCATGCTGCTCAGGCTTGTCATGATGGTCTGCACCCGTTTGGCAGGCTTTCCCGACGGGCTCTGCGCGCACTTCGCGCCGCCGAGCCTTCCCCGCCGCTCCAAAGGAGCAGAGCGGCCAAGCAGTCTTCCGGCAGCGAATCCCGCCCTGCCTGACGGAATCCCGACAGAGACGCCTGCGTACCCCGAATATCGACGAGTCAGAGACCCTGCTCGAATATGAACCCGCACTTTAATCATGGTGTGCCTGACACGTGTCGCGGAAGTGGACCGCCCTGCGCGGAAACGAAGGCGGCCCGCCTCAAACGCCTCCGGTCGCCCTGGGTTCTCGCACACGCGTGATACCTCCAACCGACGCTGATCGACAGGTGGCATCGCTCTGCGTCGCGGAACTGCGTCTGGCCGACGCGACGGGAAGAAAGCCCCGCTCCGCGACCACCCGGAATTTGTTGAGAATGTTATGGGATACCAGTGGAATACCACACGTACCTAGGGTATTCTTATATGATGACATCCTTACTCTGGGGATGCCGCTCCTTCGGGGATCACCGATGGGACTGCGTCTCATCCGCGACGACGTCAGCCGCGTGTCGAGGGATCGGTGCGTCAGACGCGTGGAGCGCGAAGGCGGTATGGCGTTGTGATTCGTTCTTCGGGAACAGCGATCTGTGGGCTCGCCGTCACGGCGGTGGCATGCGCCCAGAGTCCACCCGTTCGGGACAATCTGGTCATCCGCGAGACGGTTTCTGTTCCCGGCGGTCGGTTTCATGTTCCTGATACCGACGCGGACGGTGCCGTCCGTATCCAGGGCAGCCATCTGGTCGTCGACTTCGGTGGAGCCGAACTCGTGGGTGCCGATGAGGCGCAGCCTCCCGAAACGTTTGCCGGAACCGGCGTTCTGGTGGAAGGCTGCGACGTTACGCTCAGAAACGTCAAGGTCCGCGGATACAAGGTCGGTATCCATGCCCGCAACTGCACCGGCCTGGTAATCGAAGACGTGGACGTATCCGCGAATTTCCGCCATAAGCTCGCTTCCACCCCGTCACGGGAGGACGGCAACGACTGGCTCTGGGTCCACAGGAACGGCGACGACGGCTGGATCACGCAATACGGAGCCGGCCTGTGCGTCGAGGATTCCACCGAAGTCAAGCTCCGCCGCGTCACCGCCCGGAACGGGCAGAACGGGATCCTGCTGATCGGCGTGACGGACAGCTCCGTCGTCGACTGCGACTGTTCATTCCTGTCCGGCTGGGGGCTCGCCCTCTGGCAGTGCAGCCGGAACCTCATCACCCGCAACGCCTTCGACTTCTGCGTCCGCGGATACAGCGAAGGGCGGTACAGCCGGGGGCAGAACTCCGCAGGGATCCTCATGGTCGAACAGTGCGCCCGGAACGAGATTCTGGAAAACTCCGCGACGCACGGCGGCTGCGGGCTGCTGGCCCTCCCGGGCCCCGACACGCTTGCCTGCACCGACCGGACCGGACACAACGACAACCGCATCATCGCGAATGACTTCTCATACTGTGCGGCTCATGGCCTCGAGTTGGCTTTCGGGTTTGACAACTGGATCGCGGGCAACCGCTTCGTGGACAACGGCATCGCCGGCATGTGGCTGGCCTATTGCCACGGTACCCGCATCCTGGGCAACACCATCGAACAGAACGGACGCTCCAAGCGGGGGCAGTCCTGGGGCGGCATCGCCCTGGAACACGGAAGCGACAACCGCATCTACGACAACGAGTTCCGGGCAAACAAGTGCGCCGTCTCGATCTGGACGGACGACGACGCCCATCTGGCCACTACATCCTGGGCCAAGACCCACGACCGCGGTTCGTCAAACAACGTGATTCTCGGCAACCGCTTTGATCAGGACGAAACCGCGGTGCGCCTGCGGTACGCGAGTGACACCGTGCTGGCCGAATCCAGAACTTCCGGCGTCAGCGTGGAACTGGACGCCGACCCGGCCAGCGCCGTATCGAACGATGGGGCGGCCTACAAGCGGGAGTCGGCGGCGCCCCCGTCCCCGCAAGGTGAACGCCGGCCTGTGGGGGCTCGTCCGGCCCTGGCCGGCCGCCAGCGAATCCTGCTGACGGAGTACGGCCCGTACGACTTCACCGGAACGGCCGTGCATCCGGCGGTTGTTTCGGGAGGCAGAGAAGCGGTTGTCCTGCTGCTTGCGCCGCCGGGGCCGTTCCGATTGGAGAAGGCGGAGGGAGCGATCGCCGCCACCCCCCTGGAGGGTGAAACGCCGGCCGCCCTGACGCTGGAAGCCAAGGAACCGGGCATTGCGCCGTTCACGCTCACCGTTGACATCAACGGGGCGAAGCACGACGTGCAGGGCACCCTGAACTACGCCGAATGGAAGGTCCGCCACTTTGCGTGGCACCTCGACGATGATCCGCGGGAGGACCCCCAGAAGTGGCATGCCCGGGCCGGGATGGAGCCGTACGTCGAGTTCCAGACCCCGCAGATCGACTTCCTTTGGGCGGACGGGGCGCCGGCCGAAGGGCTGCCGGCCGACCGGTTCGGCACGCTGGCCACCACGCGGCTCAAACTGCCGGGCGGACGATACAAGGTCTGGACGGTCTCGGACGACGGGATCCGGGTCTGGGTGGATGACATGCCGGTCATCGATGACTGGACCTGGCACGTGCCGACGGAGCATACGGTTGAGGTGTCACTCGAGACAGGTCGGCACGACGTGCGCATCGAGCATTTTGAGATTGACGGGTACGCCCAGCTTCAGTTCCGGCTCGAGCCGGTTCCGTAATGCAGGGATGGCGGATGGCCCGACGGACGATTACGGTCATCGGCAGTGTGAACATGGACCTCGTGGTGAGCGTCCGGGATCTGCCGCGGGTCGGGGAAACGGTGGGCGACGGGCGGTTCCGCGTGGTGCCCGGCGGGAAAGGAGCGAACCAGGCGGTGGCAGCCGCGGCCCTGGGGGCCTCGGTTCGCATGGTGGGATGCGTGGGCGAGGATGCGTACGGTCGCCTCGCCCGGGAAACCCTGGCCGCACGAGGTGTCAACGTGCGGAGCGTCCGGACGGTACGGGAGCCGACCGGCATCGCCCTCATCCTGGTGGATGAGCAGGGTCGAAATCTCATTGCCGTCGCCCCGGGAGCGAACCAGCGGGTCGCGACCC
>CAZBFW010000159.1:0-140 GCA_964491135.1 uncultured Phycisphaeraceae bacterium
GGGGACTTTGACGTGACCCTGCGTCTGCTGCTTCTGCGTCCGCCGCGGTTTGTGTGGCCGTTCAACAGCGAGACGTCGGCGTTCTGGCCGCCGCTGGCGCTGCTGTGCCTGGCGGCGGCGGTTCGGCGGGAGATGACCGA
>CAZBFW010000159.1:150-7864 GCA_964491135.1 uncultured Phycisphaeraceae bacterium
CTGGGACTGCCCCGGCGAGAAGACGGGCTGGAAGACGCTGGCCTGCCGGCTGGCGGAAACGCGGATCGACGTCCTCGGCATCGGCGAGGAAACGGTCTCCGCGCACGAGGCCCTTCGGGCGGCCGGGCTGGTCAAGCGACTGCATCCCGAGTGCGTGGTCGTGGCCGGCGGGGTGTACTTCGGCAACGCCGTGGACGAAACGCTCCGCGACGGCCGCGTGGACGTGGTGGTACGCGGTGAAGGAGAAGGCACATTTGTCGAGCTGCTCCGCCACATCCACGACCGCACCGCGTGGCCACGGATCCACGGCATCGCATTCCGCAACGCCGATGGCAGCGTCACCATCACCCCGCGCCAGCCGCTGATCGACGATCTCGACACCCTCCCCTTCCCGGCCTACGACACCATCGACGTCCGGCACTACGGGCGGCGCTCCGCGAACCATCCGCGGCTGGCGAGCGTGGAACACTCGCGCGGCTGCATCGATTCCTGCTCCTTTTGCGTGCTCTGGAGCCATATGGGCCAGTCGGCCAACGGCAACGGCCGGCTCCGGCCGCGGCTTCGCAGCAAGAGCGCCGAGCGCAGCTTCGACGAGGTACACTGGTTGTATCACCGGTTCGGCCGGCGGACGTTTGGGTGGGTCGACCCGACGTTCAACGCCTCGCCCGACTGGGCCGACGAGTGGGCCAAGCGCATGCTGGCGTCCGACCTGATGTCGCCCGGCGGGCAACCGCGCACCCTGCACACCGCCTGGCTGCGGGCGGACGGCGTGGTGCGAGACGAATCTCTCGGCATCCTGGAAAAGATGGTCCGGGCCGGGCTGCGGCAGGTGATGATCGGCCTGGAGCGCGACGATCCGGCCGGCCTGGCAAGCCTGGGCAAGCACAACAACGATCCGGACCTCTGCCGCCGGGCGTTTGCCATCTTTCGCGAGCGCTACCCGCAGGTCTACACCATCGGAACGGCCATCTTCGGCCTGCCCGGCGACACGCTGGACGATCTGAACCGGCTGGCCGCCTGTCAGTACTCGATGGGCATCGACTATCTGTTCATCATGCCGCTTACGCCGAACCCGGGGACGGCCGTCGCCGCGGAGGCCCGGGCCGCCGGCCGGATCGCCAACCCGGATTTGTCGAGCTACAACTTCCATACGCCGGTTTGCACGACCGACCATCTCGACCTTCGCCAGTTAGAGAGCGTATACTGGCGTCTCCTGACGAGCCCGAGCCGGGCTCGGGTCCGTCAACTCGTGAAGAAGCTGTTTGAAGCCGACCGGCGGAAGCGCCGTGTTCACGCGGCCCTGCTGTGGCGTGGCACGCGCATCGCCGCGGACAGCCTGCTGCGGGCGGTGCTGCACCGGAATGATTCTCATCCCACCCAGTATTGGAGGAAACCGTCGTGGTACGAAACCTAGGCACGCGAAAATCGCATGGCTTCAAAGCACTGCTGGCCGTCACCGTGGCACTCGGCGGATTGCTCTGGCACATCCTGGCCTGCACGGAAAGCCCCATGGCGTTTTCTCCCGACGGGCGGAAACTCGCCTTCGTCACCATGGAGCCGTACGACACGGAGAAACTCCTGCTGGCGGGGACGCACGCCTACCGGCTTATGGTGCTTACGGATCAGAAAGAACTGCGCGTGGTCGAGGAGACGGTGGACCACATGCTGTCCGGCCCGGCCTACAGCGCGGACGGGAAGCAGTTGTGCTACCTGCGCATCCCGCTGCTGACGAAGGAGGGGCTCGAAAGACTGAGCGAACATATCAAGAAGCAGGAAGACAGGCTGAAGACCGAGGCAACGTTCCATTGGTTGGAGGCGGCGAAATCCAAGCCAGAGCCGGCCGCCGTGCCGACCACCCAGGCCGACGCTTCGCCGGGCGATTTCATGGTTCCATCGGGCTCAGCACTTGTTCAGACGTACCTGCGCATGGGACTGGCGGCGTCTATACAGGCATTCGTGGTCGTGCGGAATGCGGAATCACTCGAGGTGGTCTCGACCACACCGGTGGAGTGGCCGCTGGGAGATGATCCGGATGTGGACGGGGTGACAACCTATTCCACGTTGCATCCGCAAGTCAGCCCGGATGGAAAATGGGTTTACTTCTGCGCGGGAAATTTCCTCTGGGGGCTGAACCCGGTATCCGGCGAACGGCGCGTGTACGGGATCCCCGCGAACGCATCGCTATCACCCGACGGAAAGAAGCTGGCCCTGCTGTTGGAGAACGCGATTGGATTCATGGATACTGAAGGGAAGTCCGTCAGCTACCGGCGATTGGACGGACATCCTTCTCTGAGCGGAATGGCGTGGGTGGACGATCGAACGGTGGCGGTCCTGGCGAAGACCAGCGGCGAGGAAAGCCGCGTGAACCTGTACCAGTGGCGGTCCGACAGCACCGAGGTCACCGTGACGGCGCTTCCGATTCCAGGCGACTCGGGAAACGAAATGAACACGGGCGAGCTGGCCGTTTCCCCGGACGGCAAGCATGTCGTCGTTTCGTATGCCGAAGAGGTCTTTTTCCTGGATCGGGGTGGGCGGCTGGTCAAGCACCTGGAGTTGGATGAGCAGCAACTGCTCGCCCAGCCGGTGTTTTCGCCGGACTCCAAGCGGGTGGCCATGAAGTATCTCGAAGAACCCGAGGGCTTGTACCCCCGCACCGCCGCGATCGTGTTCTTCTCGCCCGACGGAAAGGAATTGCAGCGGGTGGCGATTCCGAAGATCGATCCGACCACCACTCAGCCGGCGTTACCGGAACAACCGTAAGGCAGGTAAGAGCAAATCGTGGACTTCATCACGTCAGCGTATTCGCACCTCTGCGGCCAGGAGCATTGCTTCCTGGTCGACGGTGTGTCGCTGCCCGTGTGCCAGCGATGCCTCGGCCTGTACGTCGGGACGGCGGTCACGCTCGGCGGGTGGATTGCGGCCGGCCTCTGGAGGCGCGGTTTGCCGACCGGCCGGATCGTGCTTTTGCATGCCGTCCTCCTGGCGACGGCCATGCTTGGCGGCCTGCACGTTCTGGATGGCGGTGTCACGTGGCGGCTGCTTTGCGGCCTTTGGACCGGGCACGTTGTGTTTCTCTGGCTCGCCGGCAGTGCCCGCCATCTGGTGCCGGCCTTCGGTGCCAGCGGCTCGCCGGAGTTTCGGTGGACACCGCGAGATGAGCTTTGGGCTATCGGTCTGTGCGCGCTTGTGACGATCCTGGCAGCCACGTTGCAGGTGTGGCTGTGGGTGGGGTGGTGGCCGGTGTCGGCGGTTGTGATCGCTGGAACGGCGGGCCTCGCCGTGGCCGCCGGCGCGGCGGCTGCGGCTGTCGCCGTCTGGGCGGGCACGACTGTTCGGGCAGATGAGCCTACTCCGGAAAAACGAATCCCGGCGGTTCGGAGCGGCGAGGGTAGCAGTCGGCTCCTCCGTTGAAGATCGCAAACAGCGACAACGCCAGCAACGCCCGCACGACGAATTTCGTCCAACGCTTCATGGTTTAAGCCTCCCTGAACTCCGGCGAAAGCCGGCTGAGCCGTGGCCGGATCGACACAGCATACTCTCACGGACCGGACCCACGCAACGAAGACAGCTTCTCGTGGGCGCTGGAAGGGGGTCGCTTTCCATCGACACGCGCTGATTCTGGGGCGCCCTCAACCCCATCCTTGGACGCATGAACCCGCCTCCTGCGACGGCACGGGCTACTTGGCGCGAGGGTACCCGATCGGATAGACTGAAGTCCTCGTCAGTCAGGTTGGGGCGGGATGAACTCATCGGTTCGCTACGCGATGCTTCGCCCGTGTTGAAGGAGAACGGCCGACTCACTCGGCGGGGTGACGCATTCGCGACGCAGGAACGGACACATCCGATGTCACAGGCTCGCCGGGTTCGACGACCACGGGGATTCACGCTCATTGAGCTGCTGGTCGTGGTCTCTATCATCGCCCTGCTGATCTCCATCCTCCTGCCTTCCATGAGATCGGCTCGGGAGCAGGGCAGGCAGATCAAGTGCCAGGCGAACATGCGCCAGATCAACAACGCCCTGTTCGCGTACATCGTGGACTACGATGCGCTCCCCGTCTTCTACTCCAAGGGCTCCAACGGCTGCATCTGCGGGTGGTGCACCTGGAGCTACGGCGGCTGGATCGGTACAAATACGTACTGGGACGGCGTGTCCGGCGGCTGCTTCCGCGTGCCCGCGAACAAACGGCCGCTCACCGTCTATATGAACAAGGGGGGTGTGGCCCCCGCCAAGATCAGGGACGGAAAGCTCTGGGAAGAGACCGGGCAGCCCGTGTTCCAGTGTCCCTCCGATCGCAAGTCCGGCCAATACCTCTACATCAACCCGCACGCCGGGACCGACCAGATGTTCTCCTCGTACCAGGACGTGGGCACCAGCTACCATATGAACTTCTACTGGTGGGACCAGACGAGCCTCGTGACCGGACACGACTGGGACGGTGACGGGCAGTGTGAGCCGACGCCCGGTAGCTGCGCGGGCGAGACCATCCCCGGGTGCGGGCTGCTGACGAACTGGCCGTGCCGATTCCGGCAAGGGCTCGACATCTGGAAGCGGTACATGCTGCGGGATTCCTGCCGCTTCGTCACGCTGGTGGAGGAGCCTTTCGATCTGGCGATCAATGCCGGCACGCAGGAGATGGGCTTCCACGGCCGGTTCTCGCGACACGTGATGACGTTTCTTGACGGGCACGCGTCGTATCTGACAGCGGATACGCGGAACATGTTCGGGCCCGAGTGGACCGTGGTGAACGAGCACCTGGAAGCCCCTTGACCCGGTACAACGGGTCCGCCGCCGAGGCCGGTGCGCAGAGGTCGAGTCGTCTCATGGCAAGAACTTCACGGGTCCGACAAACCGTGTACGGCCTGCTGGTTCTGGGCATCGGAGGCGTGGCCGTCTACCGCCTGGCTTTCGGAGGCGATGCCCTGCGCGACGATCTTCCCGATACGCCCGAGTCCGCCCAGCCGTTCGTGTGCCTGGAATGTGGGCACGCGTTCAACATCACTCCCCGACAACGGATGAACCTGCTCCAGCAGGGCGGCCGCATTGATCGCGATGAGATGACCGCTCGGCGCACGCAGTACCTGCCCTGCCCTGCCTGTGGAAAGACGGCCGCCGTGCCCGGCGCACCCTGCCCGCAATGCGGCAAACCGTTTGTGCGCCGGACGCCGGACGGGCAGCGGCACGTGGCCTGCCCAGACTGCGAAGCGGGCCGGCCTTCCCGGCCGCCGGACTGAGGAGAACCGGCCGCGGATGCAACGATCGCGGCGGCGAGCAGCCGTGAGGCCTGGGGCATCCCCCGTGGCGGACTACAACAGGCGTTTCAGTTCGCCGACAACCGTGTCGACATCCGCCTCCGTTAATCGAGCGTGAAACGGCAGCGCGATGGTTCGCGTGGCCACCGCCTCGCAGACGGGGAAGCTTCCTTCGTGATAGCCGAACTGCTCCCGGAAGAACGGCTGGAGGTGGATCGGCACGAAGTAGTTGTTGCACCCGATGCCCTTCTCGCGAAGCTGCGCCAACATGCGGTCCCTGTCCGCCTGCGTGTATCGATCATCCAGCCGCACGACGAAAACGAACCAGCTTATGTCGCAGTCGGGCAGGATGCGCTGCGTGGACAGCCGGGGCTCGCCCGCCAGACGCTGCAGGTACATCCGGGCGACTCGCTCCCGGGCGGACAGGATCTCCTCGACCCGCAAGAGCTGGGCCAGCCCCAAAGCGCAGTTGATGTCCGACAGCCGGAAGTTGTAGCCCATCCGCTCGTGCGCCAGCCAGCCGCCGGCCGCACCCCGACCCTGGTTGCGCAGAGAACGGCACAGCTCGGCCAGCCGGTCGTCGCTGGTCACGATCATTCCGCCCTCGCCCGTCGTGATCTGCTTGTTCGGGTAGAACCCGAACACGCCCGCATCGCCGATCGAGCCCGCCGGCCGACCCTTGTACCGACCGCCGAGGGCCTCGCACGAATCCTCGATGATCCGAAGCTTGTGCTTGCGGGCGACGGCGCGGATGGGGTCGAAGTCCGCCACCTGCCCGAACACATCCACCGCCAGGATCGCCTTGGTCCGCGGCGTGATCGCCGCCTCGATACGGGCCGGATCGATGTTCCACGTCTGCGGATCAATGTCCACGAACACGGGCCTGGCGTTCTCGAACAGGATGCAGTTGGACGACGCGATGAAGGAGAACGGCGTCGTGATCACCTCGTCGCCCGGGCCGATGCCCATGGCCCGGACGATCAAGTGCAGCCCGGCCGTCCCGCTGCAGCAAGACACCGCGTGCTTCGTGCCGCAGTAGGCCGCAAACCGCTGCTCAAACTCGGGAACCTTGGGCCCCAGCGACAGCGAATCCGTCTTGAGCACCGCCACGACCGCGTCGATCTCGGCCTGCGTGATGTCCGGCCGAGCCAGGTGAATTTCCATGTACAACTCCCCCTCGTCCGCCGCCCGGACCCTCCGCCCGAACGGTGACGGACCGGGCATTATACTGTTCTGGATACGCCTGCCCAGCCGCGCGGGTTCACGGCCAGGCACCATCTCTTGTCGTGCGGGCGGACGATCCGACAGGGGAGCTCGGCCCCCGGTTCCCGGTGCTCCTTCCCGGGGGGACCACAGCCCATCGGTTTGGTGAATTGGAGGACCCCCGCGCAAGCTGAGGCACGGTCTCACGGGGGGCAGCAGGGGCAAATCGGTTGTTATCGGAACAAGTTTCCGGCGGGCCGCAGCGGGTCGGCGAGGCAGGACCCACGGGGTGGCAGGCGTGTGGCCGGCCGCCTGCGTTGCGCGTTCTGGCAAAACCGCGCGCAGCAGGTACGATCACTCGTGATGTCGCCCGACTCGCAGCCCGAACTCTTCGACACGAATCCCTCACCGGGGCCGGTTCCCGGGCCCGAAGGCGTCGTGGTTCGTGAGATCCGATGCAAGACCCTGCTGAACCGTGGCGGCATCGGTGATTACTCCTTCAACTGCTACGTCGGCTGCCAGAACGCCTGCCGGTATTGCTATGCCCGCTTCATGCAGCGATTCCACCCGCACGCCGAGGAATGGGGACGGTTCGTCGACGTGAAGGTCAACGCCGTGGACGTGCTGGGTCGCCAGCTTCGCAGGCTGGAGCCGGGTGATGTGTTCACCTGCAGCGCCTGTGACGGGTGGCAGCCGGTGGAGGCGGTGTACAGGCTCACCCGTGAATGCTGCCGCATGCTCGTTCAGGCCGGCTTCCGTCTGAACGTGCTGACCAAGAGCAAGCTGGTCCTGCGCGACCTGGACGTCTTCACCGGCCATGACGTCTGCGTGGGAGTCACCATCACAACACCGGACGATTCGTGGGCGCGGGTGTGGGAGCCGCACGCGTCGTCCGTGTCGGACCGGTGGGAGGTCCTCCGGCAGGCCAGGGCGAACGGTCTGAAGACGGCCGTGATGTTCGGCCCGCTTCTCCCGGCCATCAGTGACACGGACGAGGTTCTGGCCGCTCTCTTTGCCCGGGCCGCGGAGATGGATGTGGATCGGATCTGGACCGACATGTTGAACGCGCGGCCCCGCGTCTGGCCCGGTGTGCAAGAGGTGCTTCGCAGCCACTGTCCCCACCTGTACGAGCATTATCGTCGCCTGCTGTTTGACCCGACTCATCGCCGCCAATACCAGCACCAACTCGCCGAGCGCATCCGCAACGCCGCGAAGAACGCCGGCCTGTCCGACCGACTGAACTAGATCGGAAGAGCGTCGT
>CAZBFW010000160.1:0-7830 GCA_964491135.1 uncultured Phycisphaeraceae bacterium
TACAGCTACTCACGCTGGTCTGCCGACGGCGCTGCCCTCTTCGGATTCCGACATGAATGGAGCGGCGGACGCGCGGGCGTCACGCTTTTTTCGCAGGCGGTCCCGGCCGGAGGGGTGGAGGAGACCCGCCTTTCGATGACGGGATCCGGCGGGAGACAGTTGTCTTCCGGACGAGTGGTGATTCGCGATGAGAGCCCGCCCGTCCAGGACGATCGTTTCGAGAGCACATCAGAATCCGAGCCGGACTCGAACGGCCTGGGTATCGGGGACATGGCACCCCTGACAATCATCGAGCCGAGCGGCAATCGATGGCAGACTCGCGCCTTCCCACCCGGATGCATCGAGGTCGAGGTGCACCCGGTTGAGCCCGTGGTGATGCTTCTGTCGCGGCAGGTGGAGGGCGACGTGGCCGGGTTCGAAATCGTGCGGCGGGATGAGAGCACTGGCGGGCAAAGCGTCCTGGTGGGTGCGGCACGCCTGCCGCGGCAGCCCGTTCACCGCGCCATCCAGAGCTGTCAGGACTACGTGGACATCAGCCTCTCGCCGCGCGGGCGGTGGCTGACGGTTTGCGCGGTCCACGCGAGCCCGACACCCACGCGGGAGTTGTTGCTCGTGGATTCGTCCTCCGGGTGCCTGCACTCGCTCGTGTCGACGGCGAACAAAGGCTACCCTCAACTTCAACTCTCACCGGACGAAAGCAGGGCTCTGGTCACTCTGGATCTGCAGGATCGTGCAGACGCAACGAACGAAAACCCGTCCGGCCCGGATCGCGAGGCGATTATCGTGTTCTCACTGGACGGCGACGCGCCCGAGGAGATCTACCGCGCGATCGACGATGCGGATGCGCGGGAATACCACTGGTTCGGACGGGACAGGATTCTAATGCTGCGCCGCGTGACGCGAGACGAACACGAGTTGCGAGGCGGTCGCGAGCTCCGGATTCTGGATCTGGCGACCGGCACTCAGTCGCCGGTGAAGGCGAAGCCGGCGGACAACACGGTTCTCGCCCGACCGATCGGCGGTCCGTGAATAGTGAATTGCGGGCTGGAGAGTGCGGAAGGATTCCGGCCCGGGAGCCGGAAGGGAATACATCGACCGTCTGCTTGTGCCCCATCGCGGACTTCGGCGCCCCCCTGTGGCTGATCGTGGCCGGGGCACTCTTGGGCACCGCGCTTCGCGTTGTCGCGTCATCGCAGGGGCAGGTGCTCAACGTCCTGCTTGATGATCGTGTCCGCCTTGAGGGTGTGCATCTGGAGTTCCAGCGTTCCGGGCCGAACCCGCGCTCGCAGCCACCCCAGCGGAACCGTGGGACTGAACCAGAATCCCACGGCCGGCAGATTGATGAAATGCAGCCCCTCCAAGGTCCATCGGCGATACCTGTGCGTATGACCGAAGACGACCGCCTTGACCTGACTGCGTGCCTTGACCACATCCACAAACGAGTCGGCATCCTTCAGCCCGATGGCTGTCGCTTCCGGATGATGATGCAGGCATACGATGGTCGCACAATCAGAGTGCGCATCCAGTTCCCGGGTCAGCCAGTCGAGTTGCGCCGGGCCCAGCCTGCCCGAGAACGCGTTCACACGATCGAGCGAATCCAGGAACACCCAGTGCACGCCGTCGTCGTCCAGCACGGCCACTCGTTTGCCGTCCAAGGGGGATGCGACCGTCGGTTCCAGTGCGGACGAGAAGTTCTCGCGCTGATCGTGGTTACCCGGCGTGAAGTGCATCGGGATTCCGTTTGTCTTCAGCGGCTCGATGATCTTCAGAAACGCTTCGTAATCTTCCGGGAGCCCTTTCTCGAACGCAATGTCACCGTTGAACAATGCGCGGTCCGGCTGCTCGGCCAGCAGGGATTCCACCACTCGCCGCAGGTTGCCGGCCATGTTCGTGCCCCGAACGGATTCGTCGGTGTTGCGGCTGATGTGCGTGTCCGCCAGCCACGCCCACGAGCTCGCGTTCTCTCGCGGTGCGGAAGGGCGGCTTGTCTGCAGAAACAGCGAAACTCCGGCTGCCGCGGCGCCCGCCAGAAATTCACGGCGCGAGAGCGATTCCCCGGGGCCGGTCCGGCCATTCTGCGGTCCGGTGCCGGTCGTGGGGCTGAGGAGGAGGGAACGGCTCGGCGGGATGGCGCGCATCGGAACTGCACTCCTGGTCGGCGGGCCGAATTCTACAGACTCCCAGTGAGAAACGCCAAGGCCGCTTCCCCGGCGCCTGCTCCTGCGGGCATCCGCGGCATCACCGCGAGAATCGCGCGCATCGGGCCTTGTTGCGACAGGGAGGCCGGTATTCCAGTCGGCCGTCTGATCCGCCGATAACCCAGCGCAGGCCGTGCTCGCGGGGCCGGGGATGCCGCGCGGCCGTCGATCTTCTCGGACGTTGGAGGTGCCGTGACGCAAGACAACTGTCTGGTCATCAGTCACGCGAATCCCTCGGTGAACGCGGAGCCCCCGGGCGAGCTGATCGCGCGGAACGGCGTGTCTGATGCGCGTCACATGCGTATCCCGGCCTCCAAAAACTGCGGGGAGGCCGTTCCATGAGCCAGGCGGGAGCCATCTGCTCGGCATCGATCGACTCCTCCGCGACACGCGACGGCGCTGATGTCTGGACGCTGCTCCAGCAGGGGTTCGGATTCCTGTTCGCGATGACGCTCGTCTGGGGCGTGTTGGCCTTCCCGGTCTACAAGGGGATGCTCGGAGGCTACGCGCCAGTTCTCGTCGGCGCGGTGGCCGCGGCATGGCTCATGCGACCGCGCGTCTCGAACCGGCTGGCCGCGTGGGTGGACCGGCCATCAGACCGCGCATTCGTCATCCTCGTCGTGGTGACCGCCGTGCTGCTGCGCGTGCTGGCCGTCATGTTGGCTGCGGATGAGCCCGTCAGCGATCACGCCCTTTACGACGGCTTTGCCCGCCGCATGTTGCGGGGCGACGGCTACGGCCCCACCGCCTACTATCCGCCCGGCGTCTCGTTCTGGCTTCTGGCGGTGTATGCCGTGTTCGGCCGCTCGCTGACGGCGGCGCTGCTGGCGAACGCCGCCGTCGGCGGGCTGCTGACGGCCCTGACCTGGGCGGTGGGGCGGCACGTCGTGTCGCGGCCGGCCGCTCGCCTGGCTGCGTTGGCAGTGGCCGTGTTTCCGAGCCTGGTGCTGTATTCCACTACGGTGGGCTATGACGCCCAACTGGGTTGTGCGTTGCTGCTGGTCGTCTGGCTGTTCGTCCGGCGGGCGCCGGGTGGGCAGCGCTGGTGGTACGTGGCCGGCATTGGCGTCGTGCTGGGCGCGGTGTCCTTCTTGAAGCCCATCGGGTTGCTGCTTCCAATCGTGCTGGGGATTGCGTATCGACGGCGGGGGGCATCCTGGCTGCGGTCCGGGCGAAACACGATCCTTCTGACCGTCGGAATGCTGGCAGCGCTCTCCCCGTGGATCGTGCGAAACTGGTTTGTCTTTCGGGCGTTTGTGCCCGTGACGACCAGCGGCGGGGCGGCATTGTGGGTGACGAATCATCCGGGGGCCGATGCCCTGACCACCGCCTTCCCGAAGCTGCCACCGGGCACAACGGAGCTGGAGCGAAACCGCATCCTCGGCGCGGCGGCCTGGGGCTACCTGCGCGAGCATCCCGACCATCTGCTCCGCCTCGCTCCCGCCAAGGCGGCGTACCAGTGGGGCACGTCGTCCACGGTGATGGCATTCGTCTCGGCGGATCGCTGGGACCCGCGGGCGGAGGCGGCGGCGAAGGCCGTCATCAACACGGCCTGGGCGAGTCTCTGCGTCATTATCGTTGTCGCCGTCGTGCGGGAGGGAGTGTGCCGGCGGGCGGCCCTGTTCTGGCCGGCGATGGCGCTGGTCGCGTACGTCTGGGCGATCCACATGTTCTACGAGGCCCAGAGCCGCTACCACCTGCCGTTTCTTCCGCTGCTGTGCATCGTGGCGGCGGTCGGGCTGACGCAACGGGCGCGACGGGCCCCTGCGGATGACGGCGGCTCGGTGAGCTCCCGGTCGAGCGGCCTCCTTCAATCCGGAGCCGATGATCTCGGAGCACAGGCATGATCGAGGCGTACTCCGACAACCGACTCCTCCTGTTCCTGCGCCGCAATCTCGTCGAGTTGCTGACGCTCGCCTACCTGTTCACTCTCGTGTACGTCAGTATTCTGCCCCTCGATTTTGCCGCGTCTGCCGCCCCCGCGGGGATCGGACGACACTTCCTCGGGTTGCCGTTGTCCGCGCCGAACCTGCCCGACGTGGCGAGCAACGTCGGTCTCTACGTTCCCTTCGGCATGCTGCTCTGTGCCGTGTTCGTCAAGCGCGGGGCCGGTCCGCTGATGGCCGCCATGATCTCCACGCTCTTTCTGGCTGGACTGAGCCTGGCACTCGAATGGTCGCAGCAGTACTCGCCTTCGCGCATCAGTTGCGCCACGGACTTCATTGCCAATGCCATCGGCGCGATGGTCGGCAGCCTGCTGGCTCCGTCACTGTTCTGGCTCGCTCGCCGCGCGATCCGGATGAATCGGAAGGACGTGCGAAAGCGCAGTTCCGCCGTACTGGCCCGGCTGCTCGCCCTGAGCCTGGTCGGAATTGCCTGGATTCCGTTCGACCTGACCTTCAGCGCCGACCGCGTGGCCGACTCGCTGCATCGCTCCTCGCTGGTGCCTTTCGCGCGGATCCATGCTCTTCAACAGGCCGCGGACCACAGTTCGGCCGCCGGCGACTCGGGCGCGGTGTACCGGTTCGCGCGAGACGCCTGGCTGCTGCGACTGGACGCGCTGGGCGACGCTGCCGGCTATGCCCTGCTGGCCATCCTGACCGCGTGGTATCTACGCCGGCACTGTCGCACGGCCGGCATTCGCACCGCGCAATGGACGCTGGTCGCCTGCCTGTGGCTGGCCGTCTTCGCCGCGGCGGGGCAGGTGTTTGTCTCCTCGCGCGGGTTCGACAGCACGTACCTGGTGGCGGCGTTGGTCGGCACGGTGCTCGGCGTGCTGGCATTTGCCCCTGTCGTGCAGGCGTGGGGACACGCGCAAGAGGTGCCCCGCTCGCGAAAGACGCTGCTGGGCTGCGCAATCGCGGGGATTGCGGCGTTCATTCTGCTCCGGCAGACGGCGCCGTTCATGCCGTCGCTGAGCCCGGAATCCGTCTGCGCCCAGGCATCCGCCGCCGAGTGGGTCCCGATGACCATCTATTTCCAGGCACGCCTGCCCGCGGTCATGGCCGACCTGCTCGGGAAGCTGATCCGATTCGGCGTGCTCGGGATCGCCATCACGCTCTATCGGGCAACGTCTGCGAATCCGCGCGCCACCCGGCCGCTGGTCTGCGGCCTGCTGGTCGCGTTCGCCATGGCGGTGACGGAGTGCGTCCAACTGCTCCTGCCGTCCCGCGTGCCCAGCATCACGGACGTGCTGTTGGCCGGCGCGGGGGCTGCGGCCGGCGTACAGGCCTGCCGCCTGGCCCTGGCGGTCCGGGAGGAGATCGTTGCCCGTCACGGCATCCCGGCGGAGCCGGTTGCCATTCTCTACAACGTGGAGTTGGGTGTTCCTGAGGAAGGCCCGCCGGAGCCTTCTCCGGCCCCCCGCCGACGGCGCCGAACCCGCCGCAAGCTCCGATAACCTCCCCGTTCTCCACCTTCGTGCGTGCTTCTCAACCCCGCGCCCTCAATAGCCGACACATTATCGGTAACTCAGCTTACACGGGAACCGTCATGAAGCTTTCCATCATCATTCCGGCGTACAACGAAGAGCAGGCGATCGCCGCCATCATCGAACGGTCGCTGGCCGCCCGCGAGACCATCATCGCCCGTTCGCCCGTGCACGACGTGGAGATCATCGTCGTGAGCGACGGCAGCTCCGACCGCACTGCGGAAATCGCCCGGGGCTACGACCAGATCCGCCTCATCGCCTACGAAAAGAACCGCGGCTACGGCGCCGCCATCAAGCAGGGCTTCGCCGAAAGCACCGGCGACCTCGTCTCCTTCCTCGACGCCGACGGCACCTGCGATCCGGCCTTCTTCGCCGACCTGTGCACGGCCCTGGTCCGGCAGGACGCGGTCATCGCCCTCGGGTCGCGGCTGGGCCCGCAGAGCCGCATGCCGCGCACGCGACGCATCGGAAACCGCATCTACGCCGCCATTCTCAGCGTGCTGAGCAATCGCGTCGTCCACGATACGGCCAGCGGCATGCGGGTCATCCGCCGCGACGCCCTGGACCGGCTCTATCCGCTGCCCGACGGCCTGCACTTCACGCCGGCCATGAGCGCCCGCGCCCTCATGGACGACCGGCTCAAGATCGTCGAGCTGCCCATGGCGTACGAGGAGCGCGTGGGCGAGTCGAAGTTGCACGTCCTCAAGGACGGCGTGCGTTTCCTCCGCACCATCCTGGAGATGACGCTCGTCTGGCGGCCCGGTCGCGTGCTGGCCGGCGGCGCCGTCGGCTGCCTGCTGCTGTTGGTGTTGTTCGCGATGTATCCCGTGGAGATGTGGGTCGTGCAGGGTCGTCTGGAGGAGGGCATGATCTACCGGCTTCTCTTCTGTTCGCTGCTGGGGATGCTGGGCGTGTCACTCACCGCCGCCTGGCAGATTTCCGAGCAGCTTCACGCCTTTCATCGCGATTCCGCCCGCACGCGGACGTTGACCGGCACGCTCGCCCGCCGCGCGTTTTCCGTGACCGGGCTGTGCATGTCGGCGGTCGTCGCGATTCCCATGCTGATCTGGCTGGTCGGGCCCGGGCTCTGGACGTGGGCGACCCAGGGGCAGGTCTTCATCCACTGGTCGCGGGTCGTGCTGGCGGGCCTGATCGCCTTCACATTGTGCCAGGTTGGTGTCACCGGCATGGTCTTGAACCTCATCGACCTCCACGCCCGCCGCCTGGCGGCTTCTCCACGCACGCTGACGCCCGTGCCCTCCACCCGTGGAGCCGACCAGCCTCCTTGTGGGACCGGCCTCCCGACATGTCGGGACCGGGATCCAGCCGGTCTTGCCCCTGTTGGACCCACCCCCAGCGCCCCGACCCCGTAATCTCCCCCGTCCTCCGTCGCGCCCATCCCCGACCGGGAGCTCATCCTGATCTGATTGCCTCCACGCGCCGCCGACCCGCTGTGTCAGTATCGCCCGCAGGGAGAGCGTCGAGCGCAAAGCGGACCAGCTCAAGGACGGTCGTCTTGCCCGACCCGCGGGCCCCGATGAGGCAGTTGAGGCCGTCCGCGAAGTCGAGGCTCGCGCCATCCAGAAACCCGCCCACGACCCGCAGGTTTCTGAGCCGATGGCCGCCGCAGGCCTTCGCAGGGACTTGCCAGCCATCCGTTACAGCCGTGCTTTGTGTCATTGCTCCACCTCCTGATGATGTGCGCAGGGAATCCCCGCCACGGGTGACCGTGTTGCGTTGGACCAGATTCGCCTACGTACTTGCCGAAAAGCGCCCGGTGCCCCCGTCCCTGGGGAGCTATTCCATGGCTGCGCCGGGCAGCCTATTGGCTGGCATCGACCGATGACCCCGGCCGATCAAATGTTAGAATAATGTTCGGGTATGGCCGTGTCAAGGGCGCGAGGGCACAATACTGCCCCTGACGAACTGCAATCCCCGACGCCAGATTCCAGGTCCTCGTCCCGCGGCGTGGCCGCAACCGCTTTGCAGAAAACATGTTACGAACATGTCAACCGTGCCGGCTGAAGTACGGCGCGCGGAATGGCGTCCTTTCGGGGTCGGACGATACCACCTGTTACGCCAGTTGCAAGCGTTGCGCGGAGCGATCCGCGCAACTCACATCGTCAGCGAGTTGTCCGGCGAAAGGGACCGCGCGAACCGATAGGCTACCCGACGGACGGTGCAGAAGTACAGAACTGAACT
>CAZBFW010000161.1:0-7805 GCA_964491135.1 uncultured Phycisphaeraceae bacterium
CCACCGAACCCGGTCACACTGTCCGTGCCGGTCGGTCCGACTGTTGTGGCCGCCCCCGTGGTGGTGTTGATGCTGACCAGCCGGTCCGGCTTCACGCCGGTTTCATCGTCAGCCATCGCAATGCCGTAGAGCACGCCCGCTGCGGAGAACGCCAGGCCCGACACGTCCCGGCCCGGGGTGCCCATCTGGCCTACCACGGTGCCCGTGCCGGTCGATGGATCGATGCGCAGGAGTGTGTCGTCGCCGAAGCTGTCTGCTCCATAGAACACGCGGCCGGCGGTGTCGAAGGCCAGCCCGCCCTCGAATACCTCGATGCCGATGGGCCCCACCGGCGTGGCTGCGCCCGAGGTCACGTTGATCGTGTACAGCCCTCCGGCCGGCGCGACACCCGAATAGCCGTAGAGGGTACCTGTATCATCAAACGAGATGCCCGCCATCCGCCCCACGCCCAGGGGGCCGATGTCGGTGGCAGTTCCCGTGGTCGTGTCCACGCGGTAGAGCCGTCCGTTTGTCTCATCACCCGACACCGCGTAGAGCGTCTGGCCCATGGCCGCTGGTGCCAGGCAGAGCCACCCCGCGCACAACCCCAGAGCGACGTTGTTTTTTGTCACGATAATCCTCCCGAACCGCTGAAGGAACCGCTTGCCGCCTCATCCAAGCGAGGCGGAGTTCCACGCCACCGTTCTGATGCCAACCGGGGGCGCCTCATTCGCGCGGATGCGTGGTTGCCCTCAAGCCTGCGTATGCGAATTGCAGCACCCCTTTGCGCCCACTGTTAGGGCATAGTAGGGACCACCAGGAGTACAGTCAATCATCCGGTGGTCGTGGGGCCTTCACTTCCGGGGTCTCTCCCGGATCCGATGCAACTGCGGTCAGTCTTGTGATTTCCTGGCGTTCCTGGGTCGTCAAAACGTTTTCGCGTTCATCGATCGCACGGGCCTCCGCCAGCCAGAGCCGAGCGGCCACCGGGTCTGCGAGTTCCAGACAGGCCTGGGCCAGATGAAGCCTGGCGCGAGCCTGGGTCTGGGCGGGTGCCCCAGCGGTTTTTGCGCTTGCTTCCAGGGCTTGTCGCGCGTCCGCTGCTCGCCCGCTTCGCAGCAGCAACACGCCTCGCGTGTCGAGGAGGTGGGGGTCGGCGGGGTAGCGGGCGAGCCCTCGATCGGCGAGTTCCAGTCCCTCTTCGAGTGCGCCGCGGTCCACACCCAGCAGCCACGCGAGATCGTTAAGGGTCTGACGGTGGTACGGCTCGAGTCGCAGCACCTGTCGGAATGCGTCCTCGGCCGCGGTGAGGTCGCCGGTCTGCCGGAGGGTCAGGGCCAGCGCGCGAAACGCGGTTGCCTGATCCGGCACGCGGGCCGTCATGTCTTTCAACAGATCCACGGCGGCCTTTCGGTGACCGTCATCCCGTGAAGCGGCGAGCATGACTGCCGCCTCGGCCAGCACACTCACGTCGCGCGGGCGGTGTGCCCCGCGGAGGTTGATGTTTTTGAGCACTTCATCAAACCTTCCCATCGAGGCGAGCAACCGCTGCCAGGCGAGGAACACGCCGGCCTGTTCCGGGGTGCGTCGCTCTGCCTCGCGCAGGGCGGATTCGGCCTTTGCGGCATCGCCGCGGAGTCGGTACAGGTCGGCGAGCATGACCAGAGTGCCCGGTCCGCATGCGGCGGGCTGTGTCTGGCGCATCGTTTCGAGGCGCTCGATCGCCTCCGGGAGTCTGCCGCGGGCGACAAGGATCTGGGCCTCGATCTGCCGGGACGCATCGTGGGCAGGGGCCAGGGCCAGCGCTTCCCGTGTGAATTGCTCCGACCGGTCCAGGTCGCCTTCGGCCAGGGCCAGGCGGGCCATCAGGCTCCGCGCGGCGACGTTCTGTGGATCGAGTCGAAGGACGGGCTCAACCATGTCGCGGGCGGCGACCAGGTTGCCGCTATCGGCCTCAATCCAGGCGCCGGCCACGATGAGCTCGGTGCTCCTGGGGCGTGCGCCCAGGGCGCGAGTGAACCTTTCCCGTGCCTCCGGAAAGTCACCTTGTTGCCGGGCGAGTTCGATCATCGCCAGATGCGCGCCCACGTGATAGGCGTCTTTTGTCAGGATGCGCTGATACAGGCCTTCGGCCTCTGCCATGGAGTCGTCCGTGCTCTCGCCCGCCGCCAACTGAGCCTGGAGCATCAGGAAATCCACGTCGTCCGGCGCTTGCGTCATCGCTTCGGCGAGCATCGCGGCTCCTTCCGCCCGGGCCGCCGCCTCGGGCTCGAACAGCAACGCCTGGATCAGCAGCTTGCGGAGACCGAGGTCCTGGGGCGTTTGCCGGAGGCCCGCACGCCAAGCGGCCACGGCCTGGTCCTGGCGGCCCAGGCTTGCGTGGAAGCGACCCAGCGCTGCGTATCCTGCGGCTTCCGTTCCGGGCAGGTTGCACAGGGTGCGATAGTCGGATTCGGCGGCCTCGTGGTCACCCTGGGCCACCCGGAATCCGGCGCGAAGTTCGTACGCGGCGAAATCGTTTCGCCGCGCGACCTGCTGATCGAGCAGGGCTCGGACCTCATCGATACGGCCGGCTGCGAAGAGAATCTGTGCCCGGCTGCGCACCGCGGCGAACAGAGTGGGATCGAGCGTTTCGGCCCGATCCAGCAGTCGCAGCGCTTCGTCCACATCACCGCGCACCGCGAAGACCAGCCGCGCCTGGAATGCGTAACTGGGGGCGTGCTCCGGCTCCCTTTCGATCCGACGCTGAACCTCGCTGATGGCCGCCTCATACGCGCCGAGCCCCACGGTTACCGCGAGGCGCTGATCATCGAACATTCGGAGGTCCGCCGGCAACCGGCGCAGGACCGCCTCCGCCTCCGTGTATCGTTGCTGCTGCTGCAGGAGCTGGACCAGGCGAGCGACGACGTCCACGTTGGCCGAGGTCATGTCCACGGCCCGACGATAAAGCGATTCCGCCTCGCCTGCTTCGCCCAGCCGTTCGTGCAGCTCACCCAGGAGGAGCACCGGGGACGCCCAGGTGGGATCGGTGCGGATGCACTCGGACAGCAATTGCCTGATTTGCCCGGACTGCGCTTGCCAGTCGGGGGCCTCCATGGACAGGCGCGCACGCTCCATCCGCCAATGCACACCCTGGTTCCCTTCAATCTGACGGAGTTGTTCGAGCACGGCCTGTGCCTGCTCCGTGTCCGCCCGAACGGAAGGGAACTGCAGCAGCTCCAGGCGGAGATACGCGTCCCGGGGGTGGGCTTGACATAGGGACTCCAGGATCGCTCGTCCGCTGTCGGGGTGGCCCTCTTCTCGCTGCAGGCGGGCCAGGGCCAGTTGGACTTCAACGCGGTCCTCTCCGGACAGGGCGTCGTCGGCGGCCTGCAGGGTCTGGATCGCCTCGGCCGCGGCCCCTTGCGAGAGCTGCAACTCCCCCAGCAACAACCGGGGAAGGGCCGAGTCCGGTGTGAGTTCGATCACGCGGCGGCACGCTTGCACGGCGTCATCAATCCGGCCGGCCTGTCGATGCCGTCGAACCAGTTCAAGCCCGGCGAGCTCTCCGTTGGGGCAGTCCTTGATCGCCCCTTCCAGCAGGGCGATCGCTGCATCCATTCTGCCGGTCAGGGCCGCGACCCGTGACAACAGGATAGGAACGCCCACGTGGGTCGGGGCCTCCTCGCGCAGGGCGAGCAGGTCCCGTTCCAGGAGTTCCAGCTCACCCGAGGAGCCACCGGCGGGCCTCCAGGTCTGAAGCTGCGCCTCGATGCGCAACAGGCGCGCCCGCAGATCGTCCGGCCGAAGCTGCTGTGCCATTCGAGCGTACTTCAGTGCCTCGGAGGGTTCGCGATCCAGGTAAGCCCGGGTGAGGTAGATGACGCTTGGATAGTCGTTGGGCGCCATCGTAAGCAGTTGTCGTCGCGCGTCCATTGCACGGGTTTGCTGTCCGGTGGCCTCGTAGGCATCCGCGAGATGACGCCAGGCTGACTCGTCGTCGGGATTGCGGGCGGTCAGCAGTTCGAGATCGGCGATGGCGTCGTAGAGCCGGCCCTCCGCACGTGCGATCGCCGCTCGCAAGTGTGTGGCACCGGTATCCGTGGCGCCGCTGCCCGCCGAATCCGTCAGGGCTCTTGCGTAGTCCTCCGCGCAGCGCCGCGCGTCCTCCAGACGGTTCGCCACCAGGAAGAGGTCCACCGCGGTCGGCAGGAACACCACGCGGTGGGGATCGGTGAGGGACGCGAGGGCCTCCTCGGCGAGGGCCGCGCCGCGGTCCTGCTCCAGGGTGCGCAGCCGAACATCGCCCATCAAGGTGTACCATGCCAGCAAGAGGTCGGCCGGATCGCGTTCCAGGGCCTCGGGAATGCCTTCGTTCCGCAGGGCAGTGAGACGGCGCTCGGCGCGGGTGGGTTCTCCGAGCCGAAGCCACTCCTCCGCCAGCACCAAGGGCGTCGTGACCAGAGCGGCCGGACGCGCATCTGCCGCCTCCAGATCCTGTCTCGCGGCGGACTCATCGTCGCGAACGGTTCGCAGCAGGCGACCTCGGTGTGCCCAGGCATCCGCGACATCGGATCGGTGCTCTATGGCACGGCCGAGCAATTCCACCGCAGCCGCCTGTCCCTCGGGCGTATCCGTTTCCAGGGCCAGATCGCTGAGGAGAATCCATGCCTCCACGACGTCGGGATGCCGGTCCACCAGCTCAGTCAAGGCAGCCACGGCTTCGTCGCGCTTTCGTTGGGCTGCCCGGGCCTTGCCCAGCCAGAGCAACGCGTCTGCATCGTTGGGCGCCACGGCGAGCCGGTTCCGGCACACCATTGCGGCCTCGGAGAAGTTCCGCACGCGGAAGCACAAGCGGGCCAGGTGGGCGCTGGACCGCTGGTCCCCGCGCTGCAGCCGCAGCAGGCGTCGATGAGCGCTGATGGCATCACCCAGGTGGGCCGGCTCCAGCGGTCGCACCTTCAGGTTGGCATCGGCGAACCGGCTCAGAACGTCGGGATCGTCCGGGTACCGGACGAGGTAGTGGCGAAGATGGCGGCAGGCCGTTGCGTACTCGCCGGCGTCCAGGGCTGCGAGACCGTCGCGCAGAGCCCGATCGGCCACCGTGCGCTTGCGGACTTTGTACCAGGCGGCCCCGCCTCCGCCGAGCAGCACCAGAATCGCCACCAGGACGACGAGCACGCGGACGTTGACGGCACCCTGCGGTGTGTGCATGTACTTCATCGGTGCGTCTCTGAGAGGATGGGTTCCGTAAGCAGACCGAATGCCGTGTCGGTCCGCCGGCACGACTCATCATACGCGGGTCAACGCGGGCGCCAACGTCGCAAGGCCCGCTGCGGTTGTTCCGCAATCGCGCATAAAAAAGACCCGCCGACATGAGCGGCGGGTCATCGAGTCCTTTGAGCGCATCCCGTTGGGCTAGGCAAGCCAGCGGCGCCCGAACCCGACCATCGCCAGACCCAGTCCGCCCAGCAGAAGGGCTGCGGGTGCGGGAATCGCCTGAATTTCCACCACCAGGTCGTTGAAGTCGCGGAGCCCCGGGACCGACGAGTCCTCCCAGAACAACAGCCAACTGAGCTGTCCGCCCGGACCCTCCACGCGGTACGTCACCAGGTGATCCTGGTCGAACGGGTTGTCCGAGGATACCGACGTGTTCAGATTCCGCTGTCCGCTGAACAGGCCGCCCCTGCGGGCCAAGCTCCACGTCTGGTCCGCGAGATCGACGGTGAAAGAGCCGGATACGTCGTATCCAAGGCCCTGTGTTTCGAAGCCCTTCTGGAACGCGGCTTCCGCGCCGGTGCCGGACATCATGCCGAATTGCTGGCGGTTCGCCGAGAACACGGCGGTTGCGGCGGCCCGAGTGTTTCCACCCGTGAACAGAGAGTCGCCCCCGGGCAGTGTTCCGTCACGGAAATCCACCACGCCGCCGGAGCCAAAGTCGTGGAGGCGCGTCACGGTGATGCCATTTGCGCCCACGAAGTTCAGCCCGCTGGCAGAGAACGACGTTCCGTACACGTTACCGAGAATCTCCTGGTGAGTCGGCTGACCGAACACCGGGGTCTCGATGGCCGTGTAGTCTCCCCACGCCGTGGCAGCGGAACCCCCAACTACCACCACCAATGCCAATCCAAGTACAAGGCTTTTCACGTCTCTGCCTCCATTTGTGCGGCGTTTCCCCAAACGCCAAACCGTCCACTACAGTTTTCCGAAAGCACCTTCCGGTGTACGTCCACAGCAGCGCAAACGCCAGCGACGCCGCTGTAATTCATACACCCTTTGCGAAACCATCGGAACCAACCGACAGGGTCAGCCTGACGGTTACCTTGGAACGGTGCTCACCCCGAGTATGCCGTTTCCACTCAGTTGCTGCATTCTACACCAGCCCAGAAGGGAGTTCCAGGAAATTTCAGTCTCTGCTGATGGAAATCCGGGAAAGATACAGTGTGACCGTAATTCGGTTTTCAGCCCGATGGCAGCGAGTGGCGGGTGCCCCCGGCGGTAGCATCCGACTCGCAGCGGGTGTGCGCGTATCGTCTGTTATAACATGGGGTTAGAGAAGAAGTCACGCGATGCAAGCGCCGAGCTCATCGACGGCGGGTGGGCGATGAGTGTCAGTGCCGCACGGGTAGCACGGGTGTATGGCGGAGGACAATCGGGGGTGTCTTGGGTGACGTCCATGGGCGGCGGCGGGGTACTTTTTGCAGACTTCCGCAGCCACTGTGCCCGTGATGCTCGGACGCGTACTTGGTCTGGAAACTTGAATTCCCCGTCGGCTACGGCTAGGTTCAGACGTGGGGATGGGTGGGACCGGTGGGAGATCGGTCCATCACACCGGGTTGCACAGGGCACTGCGTAGGAAGCGTTTGGCCGGACAGGATGGCCGGTTCATTACGCCGCACCCCTGCCAGCCTTCCAGAATCGGGCTCTGAGCCAAGATTGGCGTGGACCGGGCGCGCCGGGGTGAGAACACGCACTCAAGAGATGGCATTCAACTTGGGGTCATGCCGGGCGGAGCGGGCGGTCTGCGGGGCTGAGGTGAGATCCGTTGGGGAGCGGGCCTTGAAAGGAAGTGGTTTTCTGACCGCGACGACGCGGACATCGCGGCTGACTCGCCCCGGGATGTTGAGGCTCGCGGCGGCGTTCGCGTGCCTGTGGGGCGGGGTTGCCGGCGCATGGGTGCCCCCCATCGGCATTCCCGAGCCGGATTTCGGCATCCACGAGACCGTGGCGGGGGTGTACGGCAGCGAGGACTACTATACCCACTACGTGAACAACGCGCACCCGGGCGCGACAGACGACAACAACCCGTTCGGGAGCCCGACACAGCCGCGACGAACGGTTCCGTCGGTCCTTGCAGCGGGCAGCGTGGTCTACGTGGACGGCGGCGTGTATTCCACGGGGGCCATGAGCACGCTGCGTGGGAACGGGACGATTGCGTCGCCCGTGTTCATCCGGGGTAATCCCGCGGCCCGGCCGAAGATCACGATCGAGACGACTTTCATCGGGACGTATTTCATCATCGAGCATCTGGATTTCGACGGGGCCAGCGCCCAGGGCAACGTACTGGGGCCGTCCGACCGGGTCTGCATCCGTCACTGCGAGGTGCGGAACGCCGAGGGCAACGGAGCGGGCCTGGTGGCGGTTGGAAGCTGGGACGGGGGCGATCCGACCGTCGTTCGGAACATCGTATTCTACGCCAACATCATCCACGACCTGGGAGATCTGGGCGCGCAGACGGACCAGGACCATCACGGTTTTGTGTTCGGGCATCACGCCAACCACATTTGGATGCTGGACAATGAGATCTACAACACCAGCGGCTCCGGCCTTCAGGTGAACTCCGGCTT
>CAZBFW010000162.1:0-7715 GCA_964491135.1 uncultured Phycisphaeraceae bacterium
AAGCCCGCGGCGTCGCGCGGAAAAACGCCCACCGGCAAGGACTCGTCGACCGGCCGCTCCTCGCCCGACTCCAGGCCGGGCAAGGACGCCTGACCTCGACGTAACGACACGATGAAAGCGGCGCCGGGTGTGATGCCCGGCGCCGTCTTTCATTTGCCTGACACGGAACGGATCGCTCAAACCCGCGGGTCGGGCTTGTCCAGCGCTTCCTGCGTCTGTCGCTGACGAAACGCGATGAGCTTCTTTCGCAGCTCCGGCCGGTCGTTGGCCAGCATGGCCACGGCGAACAGGGCGGCGTTGGCAGCCCCGGCCGAGCCAATCGCGAACGTGGCCACCGGCACCCCCATGGGCATCTGCACGGTGGACAACAGCGAGTCCAGCCCCTGCAACGCTTTGGACTGCATCGGCACGCCGAGCACCGGCACCGGCGTTTTGGCTGCCAGCACGCCGGCCAGATGGGCGGCCATGCCCGCCCCCGCGATGATCGCCTTGAGCCCGCGGGATTCCGCCGACTCCGCATAGGCGATGGCCGCGTCCGGCGTCCGATGTGCGGAAATCACCCGCACCTCGTGTGGTACGCCGAATTCCACCAGCACGTCCGCCGCCGCCTTCATCGCCTCCCAGTCGTTGCGGCTGCCCATCAGAATCCCGACGTCAACGGTTTCGGCCATCGTCTTTACGTCCTTCCGGCAGGGCCCGGGCTCCCGGGCCGCAGTACGATTCTGTGTGGTTTCCTACCCGGCGTTTCCGCCCGCGGCAAGGACTCGATTGTAGCATGCACGGGGGTGAACCTGGACCCGCCGCCCGGTGGGAATCCGCTACGGCTTCGCTAAGATAGAGACCGCGCAGCCCGCTGGGCTCACTCAATCACGGAGGGCTTCACATGAGCCTGTTGCAGCAATTGGCCGAGAAGAAGGTACTCGTTTCCGATGGCGCATGGGGCACCATGCTTCAGGCCAGGGGCCTGACCACCCGCGAATGCCCGGAAGAGTGGAACGTGACCCACCCGCAAGAGGTGCGGGCGGTGGCCGCCGCCTACGCGGCCGCCGGCAGCGACCTGGTGCTGACCAACACGTTCGGCGGTTCCCGGACCAAGCTGGACAAACGCGGGCTGGGAAGCCGCGTGGCCGAGCTGAACGCGGCCGGCGCCCGGCTGAGCCTGGAGGGAGCGCCCGACGCCATCATCGCCGGTTCCGTCGGACCGACGGGCGAGTTCATCGAGCCGCTGGGCGCGCTCTCCGAGGCGAATCTGGAGGCGGTGTTTGCTGAGCAGATCGCCGCCATGCTCGGTGCCGGCCTGCACGTCATCTGCGTCGAGACCATGACCGCACTGGAGGAAGCCGCCTGCGCCATCCGGGCCGCCAAGCGGCTGGACCGCGCCATCGAGGTCATCGCGACCATGACGTTTGACAAGACCCCCAGTGGCTACCGCACGATGATGGGCATCGGGCCGGAGCAGGCCGCCTCGGCCCTGGTCGAAGCCGGCGCGGACGTGGTGGGCTCCAACTGCGGAAACGGCGTCCGCAACATGGTGGACATTGCCCGTGAGTTCCGCCGGTTCACCGACCGCCCGATCCTCATCCACGCGAACGCCGGCATGCCGGAGCTGGTGGACGGCCAAACGGTGTTCCGGGAGACGCCGCAGGACATGGCCGACCAGGTGACGGCCCTGCTGGAAGCGGGGGCCGACATTATCGGCGGTTGCTGCGGTACGACGCCGGATCATATCGCGGCCGTCCGGGCCGCGGTGGACGCTCACCGGTGACCCGTCGGATCGCCCGCCCGGTCAATCGAATCCCGCGGCGTCAGCCGTCCCATACCGCACATTTCGTGAGCCGGATTGACGGCGATGCGCCGCGCCGCATTTCGGATGTCCCGACGAAATCGGGATCGGCGCCCGCCTCGGGTCTGCCACGAATGCCCGAGCGACTCCTTGAACCGGCTCGGGCCTTTCGGGTACCGTGGGGGTCTGGGCACCGGTTCAGCCCGGTTTGGGATGGACCTGGGAAGGGTCCGCTCCACGGAACGGTGAGAGGCCTTGAGGGATGAAGCAACTTCCGGAAGCATTGGGCGCCGTGGTGCGTCTCGGTGTCATCGCGGCGTGCGCATCGGCCGCGTCGCCTGCGCCGGCCGCGACACGCGTGGTGCTTTGCGAAGAATTCACCAATCGGTACTGAGGCTCCTGCGCTGACGCAGGTCCTGCGCTCGAACGACTGGTGGATGTCTACGCGGAGTCTTTCGCCTTCGTACAATACCAACTGTACGACAGCGCCAGTACGCCCTGGGGTGATGCCCGCTGGGCCTTTCTCGGGGGCCAGTACACGCCGACAGCCTTTTTCGACGGCACGGACAAAGTGGCCGGCGCCGTTCATGACCAGGACCAGCAGTACACCATCTATCGAGCCAACCACTTCCTGCCCGCCCGCGCCATCCCCACCGACGTCACCTTGAGCGTCCGGGCGGAACCGGTCGGCGGAGCCACCTACAACGTATTCACGACGGTCGGCCTGGAACCCACGGGCACCGCCAAAACCGTGCGCGTGTTCACGGCGCAGGTGTTGGATCACTGGCCCCCCACCAAACCCTATCACCGCAACGGCTTCAAGCAGGCGGTCCCGGAGAAGGACGTCGTGTTGACGCCCGGCGGTTCCTATACCGTCGAAAGCCTGCTGACCTTTGACGCCGAGAGCTGGGCCGATTCCGGCAACATCAAGCTCATCGCCTGGGCCGCCGAACCGGCGGATGCGGGGCCGCCCGCCGTCTACCAGGCCGCGGTGAAGCGCTGGCCGTTGCTCTCGCTGCCCGGCGACGAGGACGGTGACGGCGTGCTCGATGCCGCCGACGGATGCCCGCACCGCTACGATCCGCTCCAGGAGGACGCCGACGGCGACGGCGTCGGCGACGTCTGCGACAACTGCCCCGGCACGCTGAACGCCGACCAGGCCGACGCCGATGAAGACGCGTTCGGCGATCTCTGCGACAACTGCCCCGTGCTCCATCACGTCAACGCCGCCGACGAAGATCTCGACGGCGTGGGCGACGTGTGCGATTCCTGCCCGCAGGTGCCTGCCCCCGCCGGCGTGGACCGCTTCGGCCGATCCATCGGCGCGTTGGACCTCGACTGCGACGTCGATGCCGACGATTACACGCTTCTGGCCGACTGCCTCGGCGGACCGGGCGTGCCGGATCCGCCGGGCGACTGTGCCCTCGATGCCTTCGCCTCGGCCGACCTGGACGACCAGGGCGATGTCGACCTGGCGGACTTCGCGATTCAGGCTCGCAATTACACGGGACCGCTGGTCAGCCCGCCCCTTTTTGTCGGTGCGACCGCCTGCACCCAATGCCACGCGTCGCAACACGGCCAGTGGATCAGCACCATCCACGCGACGGCGTTCGACACGCTGGTGGCCGGCGGAGAGGGGAACAACGCCCTGTGCTTCCCCTGCCATTCCGTCGGTTACGGCAAGGCCAGCGGGTTTGTCGACCTGGCGGCGACGCCTCAGTTGGCCGGTATTCAGTGCGAGAACTGTCACGGCCCGGGGAGCAATCACGTGGTGGACCCGGAAAACGTGCACCTGACCCGGGACCTGGCATCCACTCTGTGTGGGGCGTGTCACCAGTCGTGCCACGGCCTTTGCGGCGAGAACCATCACCCGCAATTCGAGCAGTGGTCCACGTCGCAGCATGCGTTCGCCCTGTGGAACATCCAGTTTGAGCCGAACGTGGAACAGGCCTGCCTCGCCTGCCATTCCACCGAGTACCGCCTGGCCCCGCCGGACAGCCTGCCCGGCGTGTTTGACGTGGTTCTGAACCTGGAGTGCGCGGCCTGCCACAACCCGCACGGCGGGCCGCACGAGGGCCAACTGCGCCGGGCGGCCCACGAGCTTTGTGCCGAGTGCCATACAATGGGCACTCCCGGTCCCGCCGAGGTGCCTCAGCAACCGCAGGCGGAAATGCTGCACAGCACCGGCGGCTGCACGCTGCAAAGCCAGCCGATGAATGGGCCCTACACCCAGCATTGGTGGGGTATTCCCAAGGAATGCGCCGCCTGCCACGTGCACGAAGAGCCCTACGGAGGCCCGCAGCAGCCGGTCAACAGCGGCCACACGTTCGAAGCCAACCGCCGAGCCTGCCTGCCCTGCCACAGCGAAGCAACGGCCACCATTCTGATTGAGATGACGCGAGAGGAGATCGAGAGCCGACTGGCGGCGGTCGCCCGGCGATACGATCCGGCCGATCCGCTGTACGTCGATCCGGCCCTCATCCCGCCGCCGGACCTGCCCGCGTACCAGGCGGCCACGTTTAACTACCGTTTCGTCCAGGCCGACCGGTCGCTCGGCGCCCACAATTCGCCGTACGCCCGGGCGCTGCTCGACGAAACGGAGCTGTTCTTCGGCATTCCGCCCTGGCGCTCGGCCGGGCCCGAAGTGGACGGAGGGACGAACCCATGAGGATCACCCGGCGTGATTTTCTCAAGGCCGCCGCGGCGGCCTCGTTGGCCGGACGACTGACCCCGGCCGCTCTGGCCGCTCTGGGCCGGACGCTGCGCGGCGAAGGCCACCCGCGTGTCATCTGGCTGCAGGGGGCCGGCTGCGACGGCTGTGCCGTCTCATTCCTGAACAGCGTTCACTACGCCACGGTGGATGATCTGCTGGTCAACACGCTGGACGTGGAGTTCCAGAGCAACCTGATGGCCGCCGCCGGCGACTTGGCCGTCTCTGCCGCCCAGGCGGCGGCGGCCCAGCCGGGATACATCCTGATCATCGAAGGCGCCATTCCCACCGGGTCGGCCGGCCGGTACTGCATGGCCTGGTCGAACACGACGATGGAAGCCGCCGTGCAGGCAACCGCCCCGAACGCGGCCTTCATTCTGGCCGTCGGCGCCTGCGCGGCCTACGGCGGCGTGACGGCCGGCGCGCCCAACCCGACTCAGGCCCAAGGCGTGGGCCAACTGCTCGGGGCCGATGCGCGGCTGGTGAACCTGCCCGGGTGCCCCTGCCATCCGGACTGGCTTGTCGGCACGGTCACGTACCTGCTGACCAACAACCGCGTGCCCCAGATGGACGCGCACCGGCGCCCGCTTTCGTACTTCGGTGCACGCGTGCACGACCGCTGCTACCGCCGGCACCAGCAGTGCGGGCAACCGACGTTCGCAACGGAGCTCGGCGGTGACGGCTGCCTGGAGCACCTCGGCTGCAAGGGCAAGAAGACCTACTCAGACTGCCCGATGCGCAAGTGGAACAGCCGCGGACCGGGCGAGTACGGCGTGAACTGGTGCGTGGGCTCGGGCGGCCCCTGCCTGGGCTGCGTGCAACCGAACTTCCCGGACGGCATGTCGCCGTTCTTCGTGTATTCAGCGAGGCCGGAGGCGAAGGACTGAGCCATGCCCACGACCCTGACCATCGATCCCGTCACCCGCATCGAAGGACACCTGGAGATCCAGGTGACCGTCGACACCGTGGGCGGTCAGCAGCAGGTGGTGGAGGCCCGCTGTGCGGGCACCATGTTCCGCGGATTCGAGATCGTGCTGGCCGGACGCGACCCGCGCGACGCCGCCCTGTACACCCAGCGCATCTGCGGCGTCTGCCCCGTCTCACACGCGTTGGCCGCCTGCCTGGCTCTGGAGGACGCATTTGGCATTCCCGCCCCGGACAACGGGCGAATTCTGCGGAACCTCGTGCTGGGCGCGAACTACATCCAGTCGCACGTGCTGCACTTCTATCACCTGTCGCTGCCGGACTTCATCGATACGACCGGGCTGCTGGACGCGTCACCCTGGACGCCTCGCTACGTTCGCCCGGACCTCATCGGCGGGGCCGCGGCGGCCACGCTCGTGCAGCACTATGTTTCGGCCTTCACCGCGCGCCGCAAGGCCCACCAGATGGGCGCGATCTTCGCGGGAAAACTGCCCTGCGTCGGATCGTTCGTGGCGGGCGGGTGCACGCAGCAGGTCGGCGCGGAGAACGTCGCGGCCTTCCGCACCCTGCTGAACGAGCTGCGCGCGTTCATCCAGAACGTCTACCTGCCGGACGCCAATCTGCTGGCAACCGCGTTCCCCGCGTACTCCCAGCTCGGCCAAGGCGGCGGAAACCTGCTGACGTTCGGCGCATTCGACCTGAACGCCGGGGGAACAAACAGGCTTTTCGCCCGCGGGCGGCGCATCAACGGCACATCGGCCAGGATGGACCCTCAGCAGATCACGGAGCAGGTGGCGCGCTCGTGGTACACGCCGGCCAGCGGCAACCGACACCCATCCGTCGGCCTGACGGAGCCGGACCGCGACAAACCCGACGGATACTCGTGGCTGAAGGCCCCGCGCTACGGAACCACGCCGTACGAGCTCGGCCCGCTCGCCCGCATGACCATCAACGGCGAGTACACCCGCGGCATTTCCGCCATGGACCGCATTCTGGCCCGGGCCCAGGAGGCGCTGAAACTCGCCAATGCCATGGCCGGCTGGCTGGACGAGCTCGTGCCGGGCGCCCCGGTGGTACAGGCGGGCAGCGTGCCGCAAACCGCCGCCGGCGTCGGGCTGACCGAGGCCCCGCGCGGCGGCCTGGGCCACTGGTTGAGCATCGACAACGGTGTCATCAACCGCTACCAGGTCATCACGCCCACCAACTGGAACGCCTCGCCCCGTGACGATGCGGGCGTGCCCGGGCCGATTGAGACGGCCCTCGTCGGCGTGCCGGTCGAGGAGCTTACGCAACCCAGCGAGGTGCTTCGCGTGGTTCACTCGTTCGACCCGTGCCTGGCCTGTGCCGTCCATGCCGTCCGCCCGGGAAGGCAGGTGAGCCGATGAGTTACAGACTTTTGGCACGTCAGAGCGTACGGACGTCGCACATCGGCAACGCCTTGGCGATGGTCTGGATGATCGCTCTGCTCGCCTTCACCGCCCCCGCAATGGCCGAACCCGCCTGGGGTGCGAGCTGCCTGAGCTGCCACGGCCAGTGGCAGGCCGGCTCGCTGGCTGTCATCGATGCGGACGGTCTGGTGGATCCGGATGAATCCTCCACCGGCGCGCCGGATCGCGGGCTTCTTCCGACGTTCCGCACGTCGCCGGGCCGGACCAGGGCGCTGTTCGTCGAGGTGACCGATCTGGCGCCGGACGACACATATGCGGTTGAGCTGCGCCGCCTTCGGTTCGCCGGCGTGGAGAACGGCGGCGTCCTGGAATACACGGGCGACTGCGATTGGCCGGAATGGGGCGAGCAGGCGTACTACTACACCGACCCCGTCGTTGCGTACACATGGGGTCTGGGGCCGACTCTCTTCGTCTTCCACGTGGAGGTCGGGCCGACCGCCGCGATTGACTATTACGACCTGGTGTTCGCCGTCGCGGGTCGAAGAGCAGACGACCGCAGCCTGTTCTACGCGGACGAGCACTTCTACGTGCGGGTGGGCATCCACGGCGACCTGAACGACGACGGAGCCGTGGACCTGTCCGATTACCTGTCATTCCAGGAGTGTCTTTCGGGCCCCGGTGTTTCCACCCCGCCGGTGTACTGCACGCCCGACGCATTTCGTCGGGCAGACCTGGACGAGGACGAGGACGTGGACCTCGCCGATTTTGCCGCCTTCCAGGATGCCTTCACCGGCTCGTGAATTCTCCGCTCCTCCCGCAGGGGCGATTGGGGCCGGCCCGGAGGCAGCGCACGCCGGTCGCACGCCCCCCCGACCGCAAAGACCCGCCGGGACGAGAAAAACTGGCTGCG
>CAZBFW010000163.1:0-7707 GCA_964491135.1 uncultured Phycisphaeraceae bacterium
GTTCGACGAGACACTGCGGCACTGGAACGACATCATGGGCGATCCGGAGTTCAAGACGGGGGTGAAGCAGTCCGTGGAGAACATCCGCGACATGACGGCCGACGGCAAGCAGACCTTCGCGGACTTGCGGGAGACCGCGGCCGCGCTGAAGGCGGACCTTCAGCAGATCTCCGACGAGCTGCAACTGACCGTGCAGGATGCGCGAGGCCAGATCAACCGACTGGGGCCTGTGCTGGATGGCACGGCGGAGCTCACGGGCAACCTGAACCGAGTGGCCGTTCAGATGGCCGATGGCGAGGGAACTCTCGGCCTGCTTTTGCGGGACGCCCGGCTGTACGAGGCCATGCGCGTGTCCCTGGAGAGGCTGACCGACCTGATCGATACGCTGCGGCGCCTGGCCGCGAAGTTCGAACGCCAGGGGTATGTGGAGTTCAAGTATCACTCCGTGGTCGGGCCGGTGCAGGGTACGCGGCCGATTCTGGAGGAATGACGCGTGGCGGGTTCCGGCGCGCGGTCCGAGCGGTCGACGCGGCGGGTTCCGCGTCGAAAGACGACAAGGCGTCCGGGCTGCGCTCGCGGCATCACGGTTCCGCCTGGCCGTTCCGAAGCACATTCAGGAACGGGTGTGGGCCTTCCGCCGGCGGATCCAGGCAGATCGTGCCGTCCACAACCGGGTAGAACCGCTTGCGGAATTCCTGCTCGCTGAGCTTCGCGTGGTCGGCCATCTTCTGCACGAACTCGGGCGATTCGAAGTCCTTCCTGTTCAGACGCAGCATATACGCCCGGGCAACGCGGTAGGAGTCCGACGAAATGTCCACTTGGCGGACGCGGGTCCGGTTTGTCTGGGGGTCCACCATTTCCTCGAAGAACATCGGCTTGAGGTGCCCGCCCTGGAGCGTGACCATCACGCCCAGCGGGTAGTTCGCCTCGGTGTCCAGCAGCATCCGCACGGCCCCGTGGCCGAGATCGCGGCAGTACGCCATGTCGAACGGGGTCGGCTCGGCGCAGCGGAGTTCGTAGCCGAGGGTGCCGGATACAATGGTGGTCTTGTCGCCGCGGTCGCGGAACCGCTTGACCAGCTCTTTGCGAATGACGTCCTGGAGAGGGAATTCCGCCAGCCGCGGGTGACCGGCGGCGTCCACCGGGACTTCGCAGCCGAGGATACGTTCCAACTCGACCCGGTCGCCGAATCGGTACGCCAGGCCCTCTGCCAGGACAGCCACGCCATCGTGTCGTCCCATGGCACGTCGCTTGAGAATCGCGCCCTCGATTACGTCGCAAACCTGCGCGACGGTCACCTTGCCGCGGAACTCCTCCGGGATCAGGGTGAGGGTGGCGCCCGCGGACTTGCCGATACCCAGGGCCAGGAAGCCCGCGTTACGGCCCATGGCCACCACGATGTACCAACGGTCCGTCGTCTTGGAATCCTGCATCAGGTTCTTGACCAGGATCGCTCCGTGGTGCCGGGCGGTGTTGTACCCGAACGTCGGAAGGTCACCGGGCAACGGCAGGTCATTGTCGATGGTCTTCGGACAGTGGACGACGCGGATCTTGCCCCGCGACGCCTCCGCGATGATCCGGGCGCTCAGGGCCGTGTCGTCCCCGCCGACGGTCAGCAGGTGGGTGACTCCAAGGAGCTCCAGACGGGCCATGACCTGCTTGACCTTCTCCGGGTCTGCCGCCACCACCGTGGACGTCTTGAGCTTCTTGTCGTCCAGAAGGCTGGTTCGAGAGGTCCGCAGGATCGATCCACCGTCGAAGTGCACCCGCGCCACCAGGGGGATGGTCAACTCGATGGTGTGATGCGCAACGTCAAACTCCTTGCCGGCCAGCCAGCGCAGGCCGTCGTACACGCCGATGACCCGCATCCCGCTGTTGATCGCCTCGATCGCCGCCGCGCTGATGACGCCGTTGATGCCCGGGGCGGGTCCGCCGCCCACCAGAATGCCCAGACAGGGTGTACCCACGGTTCATGCTCCTCCTTCCAGAGAACTTCTGGGCGGGTAATGTAGCAATCCTAGGCAGTTACATCTATACCCCCTGCGCGATTTCACGGTGGGCTGATTCCAGTCCGGCAGGCGAAGCGGCGGTCGTTGCGTTATTTACGCCAATCGGCATGGCCGGCGGGGAGAATCTCCACGATCGCCGTCTCCGGCGGCGGGTGCGATGTCCGGGAGGGCTTGTGTTCGCGCCGGCCGCAGCCCGGAGGGTGCCGGACCCGCCGCGTGCGTTCACGTGGGAAACATGCCAACACAGACTGCATAGGCCCACGCGTGGGGGCCGGCGGACCGAAACCCCGGGACGCAACACTGGTTCACGCGTATAATGCCCTTCGCGTTTGGGCGCAGTATCCACCCTTGGTGGTATCCGAGCCGTGCGATAATCCGTGTTTCGGGCCCTGAGGTTCCGGCGGGGAAATGTTGCGCATATGGCCGCCCCGGGGGGGGCCGCAATGCGTGCTTCTGCCGGTGCGGTCCGGAAAGGAGAAGGAGAAGACACATGTCATCAGCCGCGGTGGACGCCTTCATGGCGAATGTCAGGGCCAGGAACCCCGAGCAAAAGGAGTTTCTGCAGGCGGTACGCGAGGTCGTGGAATCCATCATGCCCGCCATGGACCGGCACCCGGAATACCGCCGGGCAAGCATCCTGGAGCGGCTGGTCGAGCCCGAGCGGGTGATCCTCTTCCGCGTGCCCTGGGTGAACGACCGTGGCGATGTGGAGGTGAACCGGGGGTTCCGGGTGGAGTTCAACTCCGCGATCGGGCCCTACAAGGGCGGGCTGCGCTTCCACCCGTCGGTCAACCTGGGGATCATCAAGTTCCTGGGCTTTGAGCAGATCTTCAAGAACGCCCTGACCACGCTGCCCATGGGCGGCGGGAAGGGCGGGTCCGACTTCGACCCCAAGGGCAAGAGCGACATGGAGGTCATGCGGTTTTGCCAGAGCTTCATGACGGAGCTCTTCCGTCATATTGGTGCGGACACCGACGTTCCGGCCGGTGATATCGGCGTGGGCGGCCGGGAGATCGGCTACCTGTTTGGCCAGTACAAGCGAATTGTGAATCGCTTTGAGGGTGTGCTCACCGGCAAGGGCCTGAACTGGGGCGGCAGCCTCATGCGCCCGGAGGCAACCGGGTACGGACAGGTATACTTCGCCTCAGAGATGCTCAGGACGCGCGGGCAGGGCCTGGAGGGCAAGCGTTGCGTGATCTCCGGATCGGGAAACGTGGCCCAGTTCGCCGCTGAGAAAGTGCTCGAGCTGGGCGGCGAGGTCCTGACGCTCTCGGATTCCAGCGGATTCGTCTACGACCCGAATGGCATCGACCGCGAGAAGCTGGACTTCGTGATGGACCTCAAGAACTGCCGCCGTGGCCGGATGAGGGAGTACGCCGAAAAGTACCCGCAGGCGGAGTATCGGGCGGTGGAATCCGGGGCCACGAGCAATCCGCTCTGGGCCGTCCCATGTGACATCGGCCTGCCCAGCGCAACGCAGAACGAGATCAACGGCGAAGATGCCGCCAACCTGACGAGAAACGGCTGCCATTGCATCTGCGAAGGTGCCAACATGCCCTCCACCCCTGAGGCCGTGGACGTCTTCCTCGAAGCGGGAATCCTCTACGGACCGGGCAAGGCCGCCAACGCCGGCGGCGTGGCCGTCTCGGGTCTGGAAATGTCGCAGAACTCCCAGCGGCTGTCCTGGTCGCGCGAGGAGGTGGACGGCTACCTCCGGCGAATCATGACGAACATCCACCGGAATTGCCTGGAGAAAGCGGACGAGTACGGGCGTCCCGGCAACTACGTCGTGGGCGCCAACATCGCCGGCTTCCTGAAGGTGGCGGACGCCATGATCGACATGGGCATCGTATGACGCAGGGCCGGGGGGTGCTCAGGAGATGGCGGGCTCGATCACGGATGACATGCTGCCCTGGCTGCGTTCGAGCAGTTTGTCCGGGCCGTAGGCGTGGATCTGCTCCTGCTTAAGCTCGGCCCGCTCCTTGCTCGTGGTATCAACGATGACGCGGCCGGTTGTGTCCACCTCGCAGGCCATCTGGAATGCCGTCTCCAGGGAGTGGCCGAACAGGCGCATGAGCATCTCGATCACGTACTCGTACGTGTGGTCGTCGTCGTCCAGCAGGATCACGTGGTAGGGGGGCAGAATCTTCGGCTTCGGATCCGCCTTTGCCCGCTCCTGCGTCTGCTCCTGCAGCGCCGTGCCGGAATCGTGTTCGTCTGCCATGGTTTCTCAGCCTTCCGAAGGATGAGACTTCCCCGTGATCCTCAAGGCCCGGTGGCGCCGCGGACGTCCGCCGCCCTCGACGCGACGGTATTGCCCGCCGCGACCGACGTCAACTCCCCGAACAGGGTCAGGGCCGTCGCGGACTGGACTCGCACGCGGCGAACCTGGCCGATGTCCGCCTCCGTACCGGGAAAGACCACGATTCGGTCGCCCCGCGTACGCCCGACAAGTTGGTCGGCGCAGCGCCAGCCGACCTCCGATCCCCGGGACTGCTCCGCCTCCTGGGCCTTGACGGCCGCCTTGCTGAAGCCCTCCACCAGTACTTCGACCTCCCGGCCGCGGAAACCTTGATTGTCGGCCAGCGAAATCCGCTCCTGGAGACGGAGTATGGCAAGGTTGCGGGCTCGCTTGACCGCATCCGGAACGTCATCCGGCAGCCGCCGGTCCGCCACCGTGTTCGGACGCGCTGAGTATTTGAAGCAGAAGAGATTCTTAAACCGCGTCCGCTCCACCAGTTCGCACGATGCCTGGAATTCCGCGTCGGTCTCTCCGCAGAAGCCGACGATGAAGTCGGTCGCCAACGCGACGCCGGGCACGGTTTCGCGCGCCCGGGCCAACAGCTCCTCGTACCGCCCGACCGTGTAGCGGCGGTTCATGCGCTTCAACACGGTGTCGGATCCGCTCTGGACGGGGATGTGAAGGTACTCGCAGACCTTGGGCAGATCGCGCATGGCCTGGAGAATGTCGTCCGTGAAGTCGCCGGGGTAGTTCGTCACGAAGCGGATACGCTCCAAACCCTCAATGGCGTTCACCCGTTCCAGCAGGTCCGCCAGGCCGATGCGCCGCCCGTTCTCGGGAAAGGCGTAGCTGTTGACGGTCTGGCCCAGCAGCGTCACCTCTTTGCAGCCGCGGTCGACGAGCATTCTCGCTTCCTCGACGATGACGTGCGGCGGCCGGCAACGCTCCGCCCCGCGTGTGAACGGAACGATGCAGAAGGCGCAGAACTTGTCGCAGCCGCGCTGAATGCGCACGTACGCCTGTGTCACCTGCTCGGGCAGGCCGGCCTCGCGCGACAGGTCCAGGGCCTCCACCGAGTCGTCGTCCACGGCCCGGGCCAGCAGTGAATTGCGGCGCGACTTGTTCTCCGACAGCGCGACCAGTTTCTGCCGTGTCTCCAGCACCTCCTCGATCAGGGCGGGAATCCTGTTCAGCTCGCCCGGCCCGCAAACCAGGTCCACGTGCGGCGTCTTCCGGAAAATCCCGTCCGGATCACGCTCGGCCATGCAGCCGATCACCCCGATGACCATCTCGGGCCTGCCGGCCTTGGGCTTCTTGAGGGCGCCCAGCCGGGAGTAGGCCTTTTGCTCCGCATGGTCCCGCACACTGCACGTGTTGATCAACACCACGTCCGCCCCGGCCATATCGTCCACCGGCCGATACCCGAGCCGACGCAACTGGCCCAGCACAAGCTCGCTGTCCAGCACGTTCATCTGGCAGCCCATCGTCTCGAGATACACGGTTCGGGTGCTCACGATCATTTCCGGGAATCCCCCCATCGCAAACCGCGCAGGCCGGTCCGAACGCGAATTCTACGAAGACCAGGCCCGTGATGCAACGCGAGGAGGGCCGGTGGCCGCACCCGCTCCGCGGGGGTACAATGGGAGAGTCGAGACCGGAGAAACCCTGAAACCAGGTATCCGCGGAGGTGATCCCATGGCAAAGGTTGCTGTCTGCCTTTCCGGCTGCGGAGTGTTTGACGGGAGCGAGATTCACGAAGCCGTTCTGGCCCTGCTGGCCCTGGATCAGGCCGGCGCCCAGGTCATCTGCTGCGCCCCGGACAAGCCACAGATGCACGTGATCGACCACGTGCGGCAGAAGCCCGCGGAAGGCCAGACCCGCGGCGTGCTGGCCGAGTCGCCCGCGGCAAAATCACGCCGCTCTCGGCGGTGGAAGCGCGGGACATCGACGCGCTGATCTTCCCCGGCGGCTTCGGCGCCGCGAAGAACCTGTGTACGTTCGCTGTGGCCGGCGCGGACTGCGAGGTGGATTCCAGCGTTGAGCGACTCGTAAATGACATGATCGAGATGGGCAAGCCGGTCGGGTTCATGTGCATCGCTCCCGCCCTCATGGCGCGGATCGCCGGTCGGCGGAAGATCGCCCCCACCCTGACCATCGGCACCGACGCCCAAACCGCCGCGACCGTGGAGAAGATGGGAGCCAAACACAGGACCTGCCCGGGCACCGACGTCGTTGTGGATCCGCAGTACAGGATCGTATCGACGCCGGCCTACATGGTGGCTTCGGGCCCGGCGGAGGTGTTCCAGGGGGCGAAGAAGCTGGTGGACGAGGTGCTGAAGCTGGCGAAGAAGTAGGGGGCGAGTGGGGCGGATTCCGTTCCGCGGCGGCCAGCGCGGTCAGACTGCGACGCCGGCAAGCTCGTCGATCTTCTGGATCAGCTCGTGGATGTCGAACGGCTTGTGGAAGGACGCCTCGAAACCGTCCTGCCGGTACGCCTCGGCCTGTCCGGGCGTCAGGCCGACCCCGGTGGCCACGAGCTTGGCATCGGCCAGGTCGTCGTGGGATCGCAGCACGCGTTGCATCTGCCGGGCGCTGAATCCGGGCACGGATACGTCCACCAGGATCACGTGCGGCTTCATGTCGCACGCGGCAATGCCCCCTTCGAACATTGAGGGGGCGGTCCGGAGTTCACAGCGTTCGTCGCGGGTCAGCGTTGTGGCCAGCAGGGAGGCAAACTCCTCGTCCGGGTCGATCACGAGGACGCGCGGCCGTCCGGTTTCCAGCCCGCTCAGGGGCATGCCGTGGGCCTTCATGAACCGGACGAGCTGGGCCAGTGGGATGCGTCGGTCCTTGCTGCCGGGGATGCGATAGCCGCGGAGCTGCCCGCTGTCGAACCACTTGGACACCGTTCGCGGGGCCACGTTGCAGATGCGGGCGACATCGCCGGTGGTCAAAACGTCTTTGGGACTGGGCATAACACGGGTTCCGACGGGCCGGAGCATTGCCATCTCGACGGCTGGTCTGCGGTCCGGGCCGACGTTGCCGCTGGCCGCCGTGGGCTCCTCGCACCTTCCGTTCGCCTTGGATATCGACGTATAGTCGTTACGATTGAACTAAACGGAAAAGACCGCGCGGACGGTGTGAGGGTCCGGTAACATGCATCCGTAAGGCCGGCCGCGGGTAGAAGAGAAAATGATGCGAGAAATGGGCATGAAGCGCGTGAGCCTGCTGGGCGGGATCGGGGTGGCGGCGCTCCTCGTTCTCGGTGGAGGATGCGCCGGCTCCGGCGGAAGCGGCGGGTCAGGCGGTGGCGGCGGCACGCCACAGGAAACCGAAACGGACGTGCAACTGCGACCCCGATCGGCCGGCGAGTTCACCTTTGAGGAGGCGGGAACGCTTGCGCAATCCGTGTCCCTGGACGTGCGGGCGGATGCACCGGCTGTGCCCCCGCGGCGG
>CAZBFW010000164.1:0-7695 GCA_964491135.1 uncultured Phycisphaeraceae bacterium
CTCTTTCCCTACACGACGCTCTTCCGATCTACATCGTGGGCATGATGCTGGAAAGCAATCTGTTTGAGGGGAACCAGCCGTTGCAGTCGGACCCGTCGAAGCTGCGCTACGGAGTGTCCATCACGGATGAGTGCATCGGCTGGGAGAAGACGGCGGAATTGCTCCGCGCCGGGCACGCGGCCCTCCGAAGCGCGATCTGATCCGAGCGGGTAATCCAGGCGCCCGGCGGGAATCGTCACCGTCGACTGTTTCTTCAGACCCCGAAAAACCGATTATCAAGATTGACGGCGGAGTCTGATCCCGTACAGTTGTCCCGATGCGCATGAAGCGGCTTGCTGTGACAATCTGGCTGGTGGGAATGACCGGATGCGCCCAGCCGCGCGGCGTGATCCGCGATCTGCCGCCGCCCGTCATGAACACGAATTACGTCGCCCGCCCCACCCCCGAACCCCCGCCTTCGCCCGTCACCGAGACCCCAGCACCCGAGTCACTGCGAATGATCGGCCCGAAGACCATCGTGGTCGATGCGGGGCACGGCGGGAAAGACCCCGGCACACAGGGCGTCTCACCCGTTTCCGAGAAGGTTTTCAATCTGCTGATGGTGCGGCAGGTGATCCAGGAGCTTGCCCGCCGAGGGGCAAACGTGGTCCCCACGCGCACCACGGACGTGTACCTCACGCTGGAGGCCCGGGCGGCCGTTGCTCAACGCGTGCGTGCGGACCTCTTCATCTCCATGCACGCGGACTACTCGCAGAAGCGCGCCAACAGCGGTGCCACGCTGTACATCGCCCGAAATGCGTCGCGGGCGAGCATCTCCGCCGCCGATTCGATCGCCGGCGCCTTCCGGCGGCACGGAATTCAGTACAACGGCACACGACGGCGAGATTTCCGGGTCCTCACCAAGCACTCCCGACCGGCCGTGCTCATCGAGTGCGGTTACATGTCCAACCGGGCGGATGTCCTGCTGCTGAACTCCCCCGATTACCGCGCCCGGCTGGCCCGCGCCATCGCCGACGGCATCGCCGCGTTTGCAGGGAACTGACGAGCGGGACCGGCTCTTTTGTGGGACCAGATCTTTTTGTGGGACCGTCCCGGCGCGCCGGGATTCCAGCCGGTCTCTTTCCAGTCTCCAGTTTCCAGTTCTCCAGTGTTTGTGGGACCGGCCTTTTTTGTGGGACCAGCTCTTCTTGTGGGACCGGCTTTCCAGCCGGTCTCTGGCTTGAGTGGTGCCGGGGTGCCATGCCCGTAGGCTTCAGCCTCGGGCATGCTCGGAGTACAGGACGGCAACGCGCGCCTCCCCATGCCCGATCCGCCTTCGGCGGAAACGGGCATGCCACCCGAATGACCGGCCGGATCCCCGTCCGTCCTCCGTCACCGCGTTGCTGCGCAGCCCTTCCCGCGTCCGACCCAGTTAAGGCGGGCTGGCGGTTTCCGGAATCGGGGAGTCCCCCTCCACGCGAATGTCGTCGAACGCGGGCCGGTCGCCGATCAGCGTGATCCTGCAATCAATCGCGGTCGTGCCGTTGAGAAACCTCCCCACCAGGTGCACCGTAACCGCGCCTGCCGTATCAGACTTTTCGAACGGCGGCTGCCCCAGAGCAAGCGACTGCAACTGGCCGTGCCTGCCCAGCACTTCCTTCAACCAGTCGTTGAACTGCTCCTGGGAAACCTTCTGCCGGAACCGCGCCGAGCCCAGCGCGTAGGCCTTCGGAGCCACTTCCTCCACGCGGACAACGCTGCTCTTCAGAGGCTCCACGGCAGCCTCAGCCAGCTCTCTGGAATCTGCAAACAGGCGGTACGAAACGTACGCGCCGACACCCAGCAGGCCCTGCAGGCCCGCGCCCGCGACGGCGACAATCACCGCTGCGATGGCCAGGCCGCGACCGCCCATCCGGCCGCCGCGTGTGCTCCGGATCCCCACAATGCCGAAAATAAGCCCCAACAGCGGGCTGAGGACGGGAACGCAGGCAGCCAGGGAACTGACCAGTCCCACGACGGCGGCCTTGCTGGTCGGGGGCCGTCCGTAATAGGCGTTGGGTTCCGTCATCGCGTCGGTCCAGGGCTCGGCCCCGCCGGGGCCCTGTTCTGGTGGCTGGAACTGGCTCATGATGGGCGTATTAGACTCCGCAACCCTTGCAGGCACAAGAGGCTGTCGGCGCGGCGTAACACGCCTGCCGCAAGGCCGGTGGTCGGTCGGCGCGGACATGCGATCCGCCGGGCAGACGTTCCCTGCCGGCGCCTGCGGAGCCGTGCCGCCCGAATGGGGCGTGCTGCTCCAACGTCCGGGCTCCGCAGCGGTTAGAGCCTTGACGAGACATTTGCGGCACAAGTATATTCCCCAGGGAAAAGCGCGGGAGCCGTGGCGGAAGGACACCTTCCGTCCGGCCAATTACGGGGGGTGCCTCGGCGTGCGGCTGGAACGCGTGATTCGGCCGAACCCTCAGAAAGGGTCTGCCGGCCAGAAGGACCTTCCGGTTGTCGATAGACTTGCCGCGTTCACGCCGTATTCCACAGTCCAGGGTTGCTGCAGACCCCCGGGAACGGGGGGTCTGGGTACATCCGTCGTGTCGTGCCCCGCAAGGCGCCGCACGCAACACCAAGGAGTCCGCCTGATGTCCAAGTTCCGCATCTCCGTGGGTCGTGCCCGCGTCGCCCTCCTCGGGCTGGGCCTGGTCGCTCTGTTGCTGTCGCTGGCCTGTCCCGCGTCCTCACCGACAGAGGTCCTCGGGCCGGCCACCGTCGGAAACGAGGCGCCGTTCATGGAGTTTCTATCGCCGACGAACAGTTTCTCCGTCAACCGGGGCGACTCATTCGAGGTCTCCTGGCGCGACTCGGACACGGATTCCTCCGCCCTCATCAAGCTGGAGATGGTGCGGACTGATAACAACGTGGCCACCGTCATCATTGAGGGCATCCAGGAAGACGATCTGGTCGGTCCGGACATCTGGTCGATTGACACAACGCTGCTGGCGGAAACCACCTACTATGTCCGGGGCACCATTTCGGACGGAGTGAACGTGCCCTACGTCACGTACGCTCTCGTCGCCGGCGGGGCGGGCAGTCGGGTCGTGGTCACGGTGACCCCCCAGGGCCTGGCTCCCTCCAACACGCCGCCCCAGGTCGTCGTGCTGGAGCCAGAGTTCAATCAGAGCGTGGCTCAGGACGACACTCTGGTGGTCACGGTGGCCCCTGTGCTGCCGGCTGTCCAGACGGACCCCGCCACGATTCCGTATGACCCGGACAGCACGGCCACCATCTACATCGTGGCCGACCTGGATACCCAGCCGACCAATGACAACGTTCGGAATCCCAGTCCGGATGAAGTGATCGTGCTGCGGACGCGCACGGTGGAGGCCGGGGATGCGGCGGCGATCACGGAGACCATCGTGGTCGATCTGGTCACGCTCCCACCGCGGGAGGACGGTGTCCCGTATTACATCCGCGCGACGATTGACGACGGGCAGAATCCGCAGGTCCACTCGTACGCGGCGGGCGCGGTGAACGTGGTGCGGGCGGCGCAGGGTTCCGTGTACCTGGAGCAGGTCGGCAGATCGCTGGCCGGCGTGCGGTGGGTCGGCTTCAACCCTGGCGCGTGGCTGGGCACCACGATCGAAGGAGTGGGTGACTTTGACGCGGACGGCGTGGACGACTTCGTTGTGGCCGCCCAATACGGGAACCCGCGTAACTTCGGAAACATCGGCGAAGCCTACATCATCTACGGTCTGGCCGGGAGGCGTTTCGGCGGCAGCATCAACGTCAACAGCGTGTCTACCTCGATTTCGGGCGCCATCGTGGAGGCGCCCATTCCTCGGTTCGGATCGACGCTGGGCATTAAGGATGTGGGAGTGATGCCCGACATCGACGGCGACGGGCGACCCGAGCTGATTTTCGGTCTGCCGTTCGTGGACGGCATGTACCAGCGCCGCGACATGGACGCGGGCGACAGTGAGGGAGGACTCGGCTGCTATCCGGACCGCCTGCCGAACAACGCCTCCGGTCCAACCGATCCGGATGATTACATAGATTCCATGGGCAGCGCCATCCTCCTGGGCAGCCAGAATCGCGACTCGGACCCGGCCATCCAGGGCGCCCTCCGCCTCGAGAGCACGTTCGTGGCCCTGGAACTCGTGGGCATGCCGCCTCTGATTGAGGGCGGCGTGGAAACCCTGGCCCTCGCCCCGTCCGGCAAGCTGGAAGGGCTCCGCGTGCAGGTTGGCTTATATGACTGGGTGGATCACCTCCTGCTCAATCAGCCCCCGATCCAGGACCTGATGGGGTGGCAGGTGGCGTCCATGCCGGACCTGAACAACAACTTCCGGCCGGAGATGATCCTGTCCGCCCCGAGGAACGAACAGGACATTATCGAGACGGCGGAGGAGTTCGGGACCTTCTCCACGCACGTTCGGGGACGCGCGTATTTTGGCAGCATCATCGTCATCGACGGAGCGGGTGGTCTCTTCGGGGGCTTCATGGAAAACGAAGACGGAGAAGCAAACATCATTCCGAATGTCGAGGGTGGCAAGTGCGATGAGACCAATCCGGAATCGCGTATTATGGTGACCCCGTTCCAGGAGTTCGAGATCTTTGCGGAGGACCCCCAGGACTTCCTGCACGACGGCAGCCACGCGGGAGACTTCAACCTGGACGCGGTCCCCGACATCCTCTGCGGCGCGCCCTTCAATGACCGATCCGACACCCTGACGGACACCGGCGCCACGTACGTGCTGTACGGCCGGACCGTCTACGGCGACTATTTCCTGGCAGACGCCGACGACCAGCAGTCGCGCCCGCCCATGATCCGCATCCGCGGCGAACAGTCCTATGACCGGGTGGGCTGGATTCAGAAGCAGGTGGCCGACGTGAACGGCGACCGCATCGATGACATCGTCCTCGGGACCCCGTATGCCGATTTCGGCGGCGTGCGACCCGACATATGCGACGCCGATTTCGACGGCAACGGCCGGGTGGATGACACGGACCTGGCCTCGTTCAACGGATGCCGGGCCTCGTTCGGCGACGAAGTCTTCTTCGGAGACGAATGCAAGATCTTTGATTTCAACAACGACCGGCGGATCAACGACGACGACCGCCGGGTCGTCGACTGCCTGATTGCCGATGGATCCACCGAGTGCTGCCCGTCCGACAACGGGTTCGTGGGCATCGTGTTCGGCGGCGTCACCCTGGACGGCGATCGGAGCATCAGCCAGATCGGCACGACCAACCTGCCGGGCGTCCGTTTTGTCGGCACCCAGGCGGGCGATCTGGCCGGCTGGGACGTTGCCTCCGCGGGAGATTTCAACCGCGACGGCTACGGCGACATCCTGATCGCCGTGCCCGGCGAACGCATCAGCGACGATGCCGGCCGCCCGCGGTTGGGTACGGCGTACCTGATCTTCGGCGGGCCGCAGCTGTACAACAAGACGTTTACGTTGGCGCAGGTCGGAACCGACGCGCTGCCGGGCATCAGGCTGATCAGCCCGTTCGAGCGCGGCCGCCCGGACGAAGCCCCGATTGAGACGGTTTCCCGCATCGGCGACATCAACAACGACGGGTTTGCCGATATCGGAGTCGGCATACCCCGGGCCGACTTCGTCGACGAGTCGTTCCCGCAGGAACCGACGGACCCCGGCGTGGACCCGGGGGTCGGCCGCCGCACGGACGGCGGCGACGTTTACATTATCTACGGGAGCAACGTCGGCACGAACCGATAGCGCGCTGCGGCCGATACGCCGACCCCGTGCTGCCGGCAGGTTGCCGCGTCCGGGCCAGTGGTGTCCCGTCGGACCGGGATTCCCGCCTGCCCGGGATTCCCGCCTGCCCCGGATGCCGCGCAGCGGTGTCCAGGGTTGCGGTTTCCCACACGCCCCGGGGGTCCGTTCCATGGCCCTTTTCCGGCCGGAATCGAACTTTTCGCCCCCCCGGGCGTAAGATGGGTCTGGGGCGTCCCTGCCCGCGCGGCGATTGACGCCCGCGAGCCCCCCCTGTTATAACCTATGCGCACAACGGCAATTGCGAAGGCCACCCTGCGGAGTCTTTCATGGCACACGATCACTTCAAGTCCATCGAGACGCGGACCCGAGGCACCAGCTTCAAGCTCATCGCAACCTTGATGGGCGGAATTCTGGTCGCCTGCTCCTTTCTGGCCAGTTACCTGTTTCCGGGAACGGTCGGAATCGACGGCAAGATGCACAGCTTCCATGCCGACATGATCGCCCTGGTCGGGGCCATCCTGCTGGGCTCGTGGCTGTGTTGGCACGCCCTGACCCACCTGATCGCCGGCAAAATGCATATGGACGAGCTGGTGGCGATCGCCATCATCGCCGCCATCGCCGTCGGCAAGTACCAGGAAGCAGGCGTCATCGCGTTCTTCATGATCATATCCAGCCTGATCGAACAACGGACCGCCCTGGGCGCCCGGGCGTCCATCGAGGAATTGATGAAACTGACCCCCACGTCCGCCCATCGCCTGCTTGAGGACGGACGGGAGGAGGAAGTCGAGACGGCCGATCTGCGACGCGGTGACGTCGTCCGGGTCCGGCCGGGCCAGAACATCCCGAGCGACGGCGTGATCATCTCGGGCGAGTCCACGCTGGATCAGGCCAATATCACCGGGGAGTCCGTGCCGGTCGAACGGACGGTGGGGCAGGAAGTCTTCGGCGGCACGACCAACCTCACCGGCGCCCTGGACATTCGCGTGACCAAAGTGGGCGAGGAGTCCAAGCTGGGCCAGGTGCAGGCCCTGATCCTGGAGGCCGAGAAGACGCGCATCCCGCTCATGCGGCTGATCGATCGATACGCCGGCTGGTACACACCCACCATCCTCATGCTCGCGCTCATCGTGGTGTTCGTGACCCAGGACAAGACCGAAGGGATGCGCAAGGCCATCACGATGCTCATCGTGGCCTGCCCGTGCGCCCTCGTTCTGGCCACGCCGACCGCCATGGTGGCCGCTTTGAGCTGTGCCGCGCGGGTGAAGGTGTTCATCAAGAAGGTGAGCGACCTGGAATACGCCCGGTCGCTGACTGCCATGGTCTTCGACAAGACCGGAACTTTGACTACGGGCAAGCTGTCGGTGACCCAGATGAAGCCGGCGCCCGGCATCGAGGGCGCGGAACTGCTGTACCTCGCCGCGTCCGCCGAGCAGCTCAGCAAGCACCCCGTGGCCGGTGCGCTGCGGGAGGTGGCGGACCGTGCCCGCATCAAGCTGGCTCCGGTGGATACGACGGGGTTTGAGGAGAGTATCGGGCGCGGCGTGGTCGCCCGTATCGATCGCGACCGGGTCATGGTGGGTCGGTCCCAGTGGCTCAAGGACCACGGGGCGGATATGACCCTGCTGGACAACCCGGACTATCAGGAAATCGAGGGCCTCAGCATTCTGTACGTCACGCGCAATGGCCGGTGCATCGGCTGGATCGGCCTGGAAGACAAGACGCGCCCGGAAGCCCGGCGGGCCATCGACCGGCTGCGCAATCTCGGCATCCGGAACCTGACCGTGGTGACCGGCGACAAATGGTCGGTGGCCAAGCGGGTGGCGGCCGAAATGGGCTGCAGCCAGGTTCAGGCGGAAGTCCTGCCGGATCAGAAGAAGGCGCTGGTGGACGACCTGCGAAAGAAAGGACACCGGGTGGCCGTCGTGGGGGACGGCGTCAACGACGCCGGCGCTCTGGCCGCAGGCGACCTGGGCATCGCGATGGG
>CAZBFW010000165.1:0-7694 GCA_964491135.1 uncultured Phycisphaeraceae bacterium
GGAAGGCACTGCTAGGCAACCTCTTAGGTTAGCGCCTATGGGGCTAATGGGTGACCCCTTTGTCTTCGGCATTCGGCACCTTCGGTTCGATAGTTGAAGCAGGTCGGCGCTAAAGCTCTGCCCTGCTTGGCTACGGCGCTAAGTGCGTCGCCACAAACACGACGAAGCCGGTTTCTCCCAGCGCGGCGACCCCGTTCAGCAGGCCGAGTATCAACCAACGCCTCGTTCGGAAGACAAGGCCCAGTATCAGCAGAATGAGCGCGGCAAGCAGGGCAACAAACCAGAGCTGGAGAAGAAGCATGAAGGTCAGAAATGGAAGCTGCCTGAGCAAATCGGCCGCCAGCGCGTAAGAGCAAAGTACAAGAAGATTCAGGATCGCTACGATGGCGAAGGGATCCCGGAGAAACGACGACTTGCGAGGCGTCTTTGTCATCATACCGTCACCAGTCCTTTCGCCGCCTACGCGCCAATTCCGGGGGCAACATACCTGTTTCCGCGCGAGCTTCGGCAAAACGGGAGCATATTAAAGACAAAGGGTTCAGCAATCTTTCCTGCGTTTCCTTGGCTGCTTTGCTGACCGGGCCGGATGCTTGCGCGGCCGGCCGCGGGGGCGAAGCGTCGACTCCAGCCCCGGCTTCCGCACCGTCCGCGACAGCCACGGGCCCTGGCCGTAGGGAGTACCCCGGTTCACGCGCTGGTGCAAGGCATCCAGCTCTGCGGCCGTCTCCGCCCGGTTCACCACGGCCAGCCAGTCCCGCGACGAAGGGGGCAGGAATCTTCTCTGCGTGGCACGCGCACTCGTAGACTGTCCCGAATGGCAATCCGCCCGACCGGGGGGTGGGTTGGCGCGCGGAATCGAAACAGGGACGCAGCTAGGCATCGAAACGGGGACGCAGCTAGGCATCGAAACGGGGACGCAGCTAGTTTTCTTCCCACCGCTTCACCGCCTTCCCCGCTCAGCAGTTGGGGCAAGCCTCCGTCAGCGTCCATCTCTTCGTCGCTGCACGGCTCCGTCGCCACGTCGTTTGAGTTGCCACGGCAGCCCGAACCGTGCCCGCGCACCTTCCTCCTGTTTTTGCGTCTTGGCGTTTCTGCGTTTTTGCGTTTCGTTCATTCCCGCTACCAGGAATCGAAACGGGGACGCAGCTAGTTTTTTTCCCACCGCTTCACCGCCTCTCCCGCTCAGCAGCCGTGGCGAGCCTCCGCCGGCGTCCATCTCTTGGTCGCTGCGTCGCTCCGTCGCCACGTCATTTGAGCTGCCACGGCAACCCGAGCCGTGCCTGCGTACCTTCCTCCTGTTTTTGCGTCTTGGCGTTTCTGCGTTTTTGCGTTTCGTTCATTCCCGCTACCATAACGCCTGACGATACGGAGGGCTGCACGATGACGGCGAACGAGGTTTCCAGCGAGCCGAACAACATGGACCTGCTCCCCACCCGCGAAGGGTACGATCGCTGGGCCGCGATCTACGACGACGAAGACAACCCGCTCATCCGGCTGGAGGAACCGCAGGTCACGACGCTGCTCGGCCATGTACGCGGGCTCGACGTCCTGGACCTCGGCTGCGGCACCGGACGGTGGACGGCGCGGCTGGCGACGGCCGGAGCACACGTGACCGCCCTGGATTTCTCGGCAGGCATGCTGGCCCGCGCGAGAGAAAAGCTGCCGGCGGGCGCAGCGGTCCGGTTCATCGAGCACGACATCGCCCGGCCCCTCCCCCTGGCGGACGCCGCGTTTGACCGCGTGCTGTGCGCCCTGGTGCTGGACCACGTACAGGCCCCGAATCAGCTGTTCCGCGAAATGGCCCGCGTGTGCCGGCCGGAAGGCTCCATCGTGATCTCGGTCATGCATCCGGCCATGATGCTGCGCGGAATCACCGCCCGGTTCACCGATCCCCAGACCGGGCGAGAGACCCGCCCCCAAAGCGCCGCCAACCAGATCAGCGACTACGTCATGGCGGCCACGCGGGCCGGGCTGCGCATCGACCAGATGGCCGAGCACGCGGTGGACGAGGCCCTGGCCGCCGCCTCGCCGCGCGCGGTGAAGTACCTGGGCTGGCCGATGCTGCTGTCGATGCGGCTCGGACACCCCCAGCAGCCCAGATCACCCGGGCCCATCGCATAACTCATTGAATGACAGATTGTTGCGCCAAAGGACCGACCGGTCCGCAAGCTTGGCGCGTCCGCGCGGGCTACGGGCGGCCCGGCCCGCCGTCCGGCCGCCGGACGCAACGCCGACTCGGCGCCGGGACACCGAACCCCTTGCCTGCGATTACCGTGCCGCTATACTTGCAAGACTCTGGCCGGTCGGACGGGTGCCGCCCGGCCGCGACCTCGGTACGTGTGTTCTGGCAGGAGGTACGAGTGGCCGTCAGGTTGAGGTTAAAACGTTTCGGTCGGCGGCATCGGCCGTACTATCGGGTGGCGGCCATGGACAGCCGGAGCGCCCGGGATGGCCGGGTGATCGAGGAACTGGGATTGTACGATCCGATCGCGCAAGATCCGGCCAAGCAGATTGTGCTGAACCGGGAACGGATCGAGTACTGGCTGAAGGTGGGCGCGCAGCCGAGCGACACGGTGGCCAGTCTGATCAAGCGTTCGGGCATCGGCGGCTGACGGTCTTCGCCGGTTTCGCCGGCTCCGGGTCTGACCGTGACGGCGGCGAAGTCTGGGCGTGTGACCATGCGAATCGATGTCCTGACCCTGTTCCCGGAGGTTTTTGAGCCGTTCCTCCGTTCGAGCATTGTCGGGCGTGCGGTGTCCAGCGGCCTGGTTGAGATCGGGCTGACGAACATCCGCGACTTCGCACACGACCGTCATAAGAGCGTGGATGACACGCCGTTCGGCGGCGGCCCGGGCATGGTGATGGCCTGCGGGCCGATCTTCGAGGCCGTCGAATCGTTGTCGGCCCAGCAGGAAGGGCAGCCCCTGCGTGTTTTGCTCACGCCCCAGGGGCGTGTGATGGACCAGTCCGTGGTCCGCGAGCTGGCCGGGCACGAGTGGCTGATGCTGCTCTGCGGCCACTACGAAGGGTTTGACGAGCGGATCCGGCTGGGGCTGGACGTCCGGGAGCTGTCCATCGGCGACTACGTGCTCTCCGGTGGCGAGGCGGCCGCCTTGGTGGTCATGGACGCCGTGGTGCGGCTTCTGCCCGGTGCGCTGGGGCATGAGGATTCGGCCGAGCACGACTCGTTCACCGACGGGTTGCTCGAGTATCCGCAGTACACGCGCCCGCGTGAGTTTCGCGGAATGGTGGTTCCGGACATCCTGCTGTCCGGCGACCACGGCAGGATTGCGGCGTGGCGGCGGGAGCAGGCCCTGGAACGGACCCGGCAACGCCGGCCGGACCTTCTGGCCGGCCGCGAGGCGCCGGGTGGGCCGGGAGGCGAGAGTGACTGACGCCCGACCGGCCGGTGCGCAGGTTTGCGAGGGATGATCGGGGAGGGCATCCCCGAAAAGACTGGAGAACTCCGGTATACAGCGGAAGGTGAGTCATGAGAAACGAGCTGATCGAGATTGCGGAAAAGGCCTACCTCAAGAAGAACGTGCCGGAGTTTCACATCGGGGATACCGTGGACGTGACCTGCCGGATCATCGAGGGCACGCGGGAGCGGCTCCAGGTGTTCAACGGCACGGTGATCGCGCGGCGGCACCAGGGCATCAACGAGACCTTCGCCGTACGGCGCATCGTGAACAACGAGGGCGTGGAGCGGGTTTTCATGCTGCACTCGCCGTTGATCGCCAACATCGAGGTGAAGCGCCGGGGCAAGGCCCGTCGGGCCAAGCTCTACTTCCTGCGCGGGCGCGTGGGCAAGGCGCGCCGGCTGAAGGAACGCCGCACGTCGGGCGCCGCCCGAGTCAGCCGGCTTGCCGCCTCCGGGAACATCACGGAGACGGTGCCGCAGGAGTCTGAGGCGCAGACCGTCAACGCCTGAGCCGGGTCTCTTTCATTCAGGGTCACGCTCGTTCGTCCCGCGCCGCAGGATGCCCGGCGGGGTCTTTACCTGGGAATCGGCAGAGCATCCCTCCGTTGCTTCAGACATCCAGCCCCTGGAGATCACGCCGATGAAGCTCGGCCCGCGCGGCGAGCAGATGGCGGCCGACTATCTCACCCAGCGCGGCTACCGCGTGGTCGCCCGCAACTACCGCTGCCCCGTGGGCGAAATCGACCTGGTGGCCGTTGATGAGGACACCGTGGTCTTCGTCGAGGTGAAGACCCGCAGCAGTGACGACGCGGCGGACCCGGAGATTGCGGTGCATCCGGAGAAGCGGCGGCGCCTCACGCGGGCGGGCAGGCACTTCGTCGCCCGCCATCGGCTGCATGAGAAGCCGTGCCGCTTTGACGTGGTGGCGATTGTGGACCGCGGGGACGGGCCGCCCCAGATCGAGCACTTCGTGGACGCCTTCCCTCCCGCCGCCGGACGACGGTAAGATTCCACCGGAGTCGATTTCGCGCCGCGAGTTATGTCCATGCTCTGTGACACGCACGCCCATCTCACCTTCGACGCGCTGCAACACGATCTGCACGGCGTTCTGGCCCGGGCCCGCTCCGCGGGGGTGTCGCGCATCATCACCGTCGGAACCACCGCTGCGGACTCCGCGCGGGCCGTGGAAACAGCCGCCGGAGAGCCTGACGTCTGGGCCGCCGTCGGGATTCATCCGCACGAAGCCGCCCGCGCCACGGACGCTGACGTGCAGGCCATTCGCTCGCTCTGCACCGCCCCGAAGGTCGTGGCGCTTGGCGAAACAGGGCTGGACTACCATTACGACTTCTCCGATCGACCGTCGCAGCAGCGGCTGTTTGCCGCTCAGTTGTCCATCGCGAAGGAGCTCGATCTGCCGCTGGTCGTTCATTGTCGCGAGGCGGTCGACGATGCGGTGGCCATGCTCCGCCAGGCGGGCTTTGACGGCCGGCCGGTGGTCTTCCACTGTTTTACGGGGACGGCGCCGGAGGCGGAGCGGATTGCGACTCACGGCTGGCGGATATCCTTCACCGGCATCGTGACCTTTCCGAATGCGGCTCCGTTGCAGAGCTTGGCGCGGCAGTACCCGGCCGACCGGCTCATGCTGGAGACCGACGCGCCGTATCTCAGCCCGGTGCCGGTCCGCTCGGTCCGCCCGAACGAGCCGGCCCACCTGGTCCACACCGCGCGATTCCTGGCGGAGCTGCGCGGCGAATCCTTCGAGACACTCGCATCTCGATCAGCCGAAAACGCCCGTGTTTTTTTCGGACTCCCCTGACGCTTCCGCAACCTCCGCCAGCCGCTTCAATCCCGCCGCGTTGCCCAGGTTCACTTCGGGCCCGGGGGGCGTACGAAAAAAAAACGCGTCAGCGCCGGTAATGTCCGGGCCTGTGCGAACAGCACACGGACTTTACACCGCTCGTGGTGTTCGGACCTTCACGCAGATGGAATCGCCCGGCTCCCGAGCGTATGGTTGGACAGGGGAGGCTGTACGACCAGGACGCGCGAACGGAGGGCAGAAGCATGACAGGCGACCGATTCGAGTTGCAGTTGCAGGAGATCCTCGCACGGATCGCCGCCCTGCCGGAGCACCACCGCGCCCACTTAATGAAAGTGGTGGAGGAAACGCGCGAGCGCCACCGGGACGTGCGTGAGAGCGTCGCCCGCGCCCGCAGCGCATTGGACGATTGGCGCATCCTGCAGAAGTACCGCATCTTCGACCTGGAAGCCACGCTCCGCGAGCAGCAGTCCGGCCGGCAGCGCCCGCCCGACGACGTGCAACGGTAGCAGCAGCAGCCCGCCTTTTCGCCTCGGCAGACCCTTCCCCGAACCGTTCCATACCACACCCGTGTCACGTCTCCGGTCCTCCCTGGGTCAGCCCGACTTCAAAATGGGGCTTCCGCCCGACCGTACCAACGATAGCGTGACTCTGCCGCTCCGACCCCCACATCTAGCTGCTTCGACTCGAAAGACTGCGTAGACGCGGATGAATGGGGAAAAACCCCGTGGCACAGTCCGAGAATGTGGGCTATTCTTAGCCTGTCTGGGCAGTTTGTGTGCATACCTCGCAGACTGCCGGCCGCGCGGGTCACCGAGCCAGACCCGAACGTCGAACGCAGCATACGCGGTCTTAACCTCATAATGAGTCAAAGGTTTTCATTGCACGATCGCTCGCGCCGCGCCACGTGCGGGTGGATCGGGGCAGTGGCAAAGGAAGGAATCGGCCGCCGGAAGACACCGGCGGCGAAACACGGACGTTTCACCACCTCGCCCCACGAGGGAGAAAGGACATCCCGATGTCCCCGGAGATCGAGAAGACGCCCATCGAGAAGGTGTGGCGGCAATTCCGCGCCAACCGCCGCACCCAGGACCGAAACCGACTGGTTGAGCACTACGCCCATCTCGTGCGTGCGGCTGCCGCGCGGCTGGCACGGCGCCTGCCCTCGCACATCGCAATCGACGAGATCAGCAGCGCCGGGTTCGAGGGTTTGATCCAGGCGGTGGAGAGCTTCGATCCGTCGCTCAACACGCGGTTCGAGTTGTTCTGCCAGCGGCGAATCGTGGGAGCGGTTATGGACTGGCTGCGCGCCGCCGACGGGCAAAGCCGGTTGGTCCGCAGCTTTGAGAGACAACGGGCCAAGGCCGTGGAAGCTCTCAAAGGAGAGTGGGGCTGTCCGCCGACGACCGAGGAGACGGCCGAACGCATGGGCCTGCCTGTTCAGCGATTCGAGGAACTCTCGCGGCTGTCGAGGCTCGGGTGCGAGGTGCATTTCAGCGCAATCGAAGGCCGGGACCACGACACCGTCGACCACCGCACGGGCGCGTGGGACATGCCCGACCAGCGCTCGGTCGACCCGCGAGCCGGAATTTCACGAGAGATGCTCGCCGCCTACCTTACCCGCGGCCTGTCACAGGCGGAGCGGCTGGTACTCGTGCTGTACTACTACGAGTCGCTCACCATGACGGAAACGGGGGCCGTACTCGGCCTCTCGGAGTCTCGCGTGAGCCAGATCCACAAGGACGTGCTGGCCCGCCTGCGCCGGCGCGACGACACCTCGCTGGCAGAGGAGCTCGCCGCCTGACACCATGCCAGGCGGGGTGGCGGGCGTCGGCTCATGGAGGACTGCCGGCGCCCGCTGACGGAACGCGCTCACAAACGTGACGCCGACGCACAACCGCGCTCGTCAACCACTCTTTCCCAAGCCTCGCTTCCAGGATTCGGCCAGCCGGCATCCATCGACGGGACTACAATCGACGGGGTGTACCGCGTGGCACAGAGACGGCAAACATGGACGTGGGGTATCGCCGTTGCGGCGGGTACACTCTTGCCGGCCGGCCTGCTGGCAGGCTGCTTGGGACAAAAGGAGTCGAAACGAATGGATACTTCGGAGAATCCGATGGCCGCATCCACTCCCGACCCGGAACCGGCGTTTGTGGCAGACACCGGTCAATCGGCGACGGCCATGTTCGGCGCGGGATGCTTCTGGGGCGTGGAACTGACATTTCGCCAGGTGGAGGGCGTGTTGGACACGGCAGTGGGCTACTCCGGCGGCCATACGGAGAATCCGACCTACCAGCACGTCTGCTCCGGCCAGACAGGACATGCCGAGGTCGTGCAGTTGAGGTTTGACCCCACACGCGTGTCGTATGAGAAGCTGCTGGAGGTGTTTTTCGAGAGCCACGACCCGACAACGCTGAACCGGCAGGGGCCTGACGTGGGTAAGCAGATCGGAAG
>CAZBFW010000166.1:0-7668 GCA_964491135.1 uncultured Phycisphaeraceae bacterium
GATGAATCGAGGCGACCACGTTCGTGACGGCCACGGTCAGCAGGTAGTTCCGCTCATCGCGCAGGACGATCATCGGCCAGAGATACGCATTCCAGCTTCCCAGGAACGTGAAGATGAGCAGGGCGCTGGTGATCGGCCGGATCAGCGGCAGGATCACCGACCAGAAGACGCGCCATTCGCTGGCGCCATCCAGCCGGCCGGCATCGATCAGGTCGTTGGGTACCGATCGCAGGTACTGCCGCATGATCAGCACGCCGAACCCGCTGGCCGCCCCCGGCAGAATCAGCCCCCAGAACGAGTCAATCAACCGAAGGGCATGCACGAGCTTGAACAGAGGCGCCAGCAGCACAACCGGCGGCAGCAGCATCGTGCCCAGCACAACTCCCGTCACCAGGCTCTTGCCGCGGAATCCATACTTGGCGAGGGCGTACCCGCCCATGGCACTGACGAGCGTGGTCAACAACGCGGTGACACTGGCCACGTACACCGTGTTCACCAGGTACCCCCCGAAGGACACCCGCTCGAACAGGATTTCGTAGTTGGCGGCGGTACCGTCCCTCGGAATCAGCGGCCCGCCGCCCGGCTGGTTGATCTCGTCCTGTGTCTTGAACGAGCCGGAAACCATCCACAGGAACGGCCCCAGAGAAAAGAACGTGGTGACCGCCAGCAGCACGTAGATGACCAGACGTCCGGCTCGCATGGCTGCCATTGCTCCCGTCAGTCACTCCAGGCCCGCGACACCTTGAGCTGCACCAGCGCAACCACCAGCAGGATGACCGTGACCATCCAGCCGATGGCGGCGGCGTAGCCCAGATCGCCGGACACGAAACCGCGTTCGTACAGGTAGACCATGACCGTCGTGCTCGCCTGGCCGGGCCCGCCCCGCTGGCAGAGAATCCAGGGCAGGTCAAACAGCCCGAACGAGCCGATGGTGGACGCCGTGATCAGAAACGCGGCGATGGGCCAGATGCCCGGCATGGTCACCGCGAGGAACTTCTGCCACGTGTTGGCCCCGTCGATGGTGGCGGCCTCGTAGAGCTCCGTGGGAATGCCCTGGAGGCCGGCCAGGAAGTACACCATGTTGAACCCGGCGAACATCCAGACGCCGGTCAGTACCAGGGTGTTCATGACCCACTTCGGATCGCGCAGCCAGTCGACCGCCGGGATGCCGAACCAGCCGAGCACTGCGTTCAGGCTGCCGTACTGGACACCGTAGATGCGTACGAAGCTCACGCCGATGAAGGCCGCCCCTACCAGCACGGGCAGGAAGAAGACCGTTCGAAAGAACGCTCGCCCGATGAGCTTCCTCTGATGCACCAGCAGGGCCAGGCCCAGGGCCACCGGCAACTGCACCAGCAACGACAAAATGGCGAAATACGCCGTCCGGCCCATGGACTCCCAGAACACGCGGTCGCCAACCAGCCCGGCGAAGTTGCGGGCCCCCACGTAGACGTCGATGGCCGTGCCCACGCGCTGACGCAGCGACAGGTGTACGGAGGCAAACAGTGGATAGACGGTGAAAGTCAGGAAGATGGCCAGAAACGGGAACAGGAACAGCCAGGGGGACACGCCTGCTCGTTCCGGACTCGTCGATCGGGCCATGATGCGCTGCGGCTGCTCAGGTGGACAACGGTACCTTCGGGAACCGTCCGGAAGATAGCCGCTTGGGGGCGGCGGTTCAACACGACTTCCGCGTCGGAAGGAGAACGCTCACGCGAGCCGGATGACCGATTCCGGTCACACGTCACCCCGTTTCGCAGATGCAAAACGTGGGAATCACACCGCGCGAAGATGCCTACCTGCTGCCAGCCCGCTCCATTGCACTCTGATCGCGGGCGATCGTCTCCCGCAGCCGGCGGGCGACATCCTTCAACGCAGCCTCCGGCGCCACCCGGCCGGCCATCACGTCGGCGAAGACGGCATTGAGCCTGGTGTACGCCTCGGAGATGTAGGGCGAGCCCTGGACCGGCGGGACCTCCAATGCCAGTTCCGTCAGCAGCCGCCCGACCTTCTGGCCCTGGAAGAAGGCGACATCTTCGTCGAACACCGGGTCGTCGTACACCGTGTGCAGGGCCGGCACGATAGTCTGCTGGCGAAACCGCTGGATGAGCGAGTCGCGGTCGAAATACAGGAGCTTGGCCAGATCCCAGGCCCGGTCCACGTCGGCGCAGCCCTTCGGTATGAACATGGCCGTTCCGCCGGAGGTGCTGGTCCGGCACCCCCCGGGTCCCCAGGCCGGCAGAGGCATGCAGCGAACCTTGCCGCCCAGAAGTGTTTTGGCCTCCAGTTGCATGCCGGCCAGCATCCAGTCCGGCGCCGGGTACGCTACGAACTGCCCGCGGGCCAGGGCGGCGTAGTCCTCCGACCAACTGCTGAGCCTTGCGCCTGCAACCGGGTGCTCGCCCTCGAACAGCGACCGGTAGAACTTCAGGGTATCGATGGCCAGCGGGCTGTCGATGATCACCTGGCCGTCCGCGTCGAAAATGTCTCCTCCGCGCTGCCAGAGGAGGGACAGGTAGTCAAACCCCTCGATGGTCGACAGCACGATGCCCCTTCGCCAGTCCGTCGTGCCCATGGCTCCGGGCCGGTAGAGCCTGTCGGCCGCGCGGACCCAGTCGTCCCACGTCGCAAGCTGCTCGGGGCCCAGCCCCAGTGATTCGAGCACGTCCGGGCGATAGACCAGCACCATCGGGTGCAGGTCGTGCGGGATGCCGAAGATGCGGCCGCCGAGGGAGTAGCGGTCAAAGCGGGCGCGGACGCACTTCTCGTCCCAGCCCTCGCTTTGGATGCGATCGGTCAGATCGACGAACGGGGCGCTCTCCACCGGCCCGCGCAGGAACTGGCCGGCGAACGTCTGTTCGATTTCGACCAGGTCAGGCAGTTCCTTCTGGGTCATGATGGCCAGGGACAGACGGTCGAACATCGCGTTGCCGAGGTTCTCGAGCTTGATGTCGCTGCGGTCCGGGTGGTCCTTCAGTCGCCCCTTGAATTCCTCGGCCGCGATGTGTGTGAAAGTCCAGACGGTAAGCTTCGGTTCGCGATGGATCGCACTGCGCACGGCCACCACGCCGCCGGAAACGATCGCAAACACGATCAGCAGTAGCGGCACCCGGCCGGGCGGAAAGTCTTCCATGGCGTCCCAGAGTCGACGAAACACGCGCAACCTCCAGCGGATGATCAGGGAAGTGTACGGGAAGACCGACGCAAAAAGAAGAGAACCTGCCCGACCACCCGATCCGCCGAAAACCCCTTCTCGGCACGCGCGCCATTGGAGAATCCCGTCGGTCCTGAGGAAACGGGATGATCGCCCTCGCCGGCCGAGTTGCGTCGCCTTCGCGTCCTTCGTCCGGCATCGCTTCGCCGGCCCGCATCCACCCTGCGTGTCCGATCGGGCCGTCCGAAGAAGGGGGCGGCAGAGGGCCCGAAGGCTTGGCGAGCCCTGCGCAAGAGCGTGGCAGACATGTACCGGCAATTGCCCCGCTGCGTGAACGCCCAACCACAACGACTCGTGCGATCCGAGGGGTCGGCTCATCGTACGGGGACACTCCCCGGGACGCCGGAAATCAGGTATGGTATCCCCTGATTCCGCTGTGGTGTCCGCTGATTCCCGACGGTCAGGGGGAACGCTCCGAGATGAACGAAATCCAGCTTTCCGAATATGGCCGGTCGTCGGTGGTGCCGTCGCCGGTGAACCGGATGATGACGGACTTTGCGTCGGACTTCCGCGACGGCGTCGACATCAACCTGGGCGTCGGCTACGTGAACGAAGAGACCATCCCGGCCGGCGCGATCCGGCAGGCGCTGGCCGAGGTGCTGCGACGGCCGCAGACGTATCGGCAGCCCCTGAACTACGGGGGCTCGGCCGGGACGAGCAGCCTCATTGCGTCCATCCGGCGGTACCTGCTGGACGCCGGCATCGGGCTGACGGAGGAATTGCTCGCGCCGCGGCGGATCATCATCGGGCCGAACGGTGCGACCAGCCTGCTGGAATCCGTGGCCTGCGTGCTGCCTGTGGGCATCGTGGTCACGTCCGATCCGATGTACTACATCTATACCGACCTGCTGGAGCGGCGCGGCTTTAGCCTGCTGGCGATCCTGGAAGATGACGACGGCATCCGCACGGACGTGCTCGAAGAGCGGCTTCGCGATCTCGGGCCGCGAGCGGCCGACGTCCAGGCGTTCTACGTTGTTACGGTGAACAACCCGTCTTGCGCGATTCTATCCGATGCGCGTCGGCGCGAACTCATCCGCATCGCGTGGGACCTCTCGCAGCGCCTGGGCCGCAAGGTGCCGGTCATTCTGGACCGGGCGTACGAAGACCTCGTCCACGATCCTGCGGTTGCCCGGCCGGTGTCCGGGCTGGCGTACGATCCGGGCGGCGTGGTTTTCGAGATCGGCACGCTGTCCAAGGTGCTGGCGCCGGGGTTGCGGATCGGGTACCTGGTGGGGAGCGACGGGCCGTTTCTGCGGGCGATGATCCAGCGAACGTCGGATGCGGGGTTCAGTGCCGCGGTGGTCACGCAGGAGATTTCGAGCTGGCTGCTGGACCATCACATCCGTGCGCAGCTCGAGAGGGTGCGAGCCGGCTATCGCGAGAAGGCGACGGCCGTGCGCGGCTGGCTGAACGAGTACCTTGCGGACGACCTGGCGTGCGTCCGGGGCGGGCAGGCGGGCTTCTATCTCTACCTGACGTTCCGGACGATGGAAACGCATGAGCGATCCGCGTTTTTCCGCTATCTCACGCGAACCACGGGTGTGGAGGCCGTTGACGGCGCGCCGGGCGACCGCAAGCCCCGCGTGATTTACATTCCCGGCGAGTTCTGCGTGAACGCCCGTGGCAGCCTGGCCGACGCCGGCCGGCGTCAGCTCCGCCTGTCGTACGGCTACGAAAAGCTCGACGCGCTCCACAACGCCATCCGGCTGATGAAAGAGGCCGCGGACTACGCCCAAAGGGCCCGCTGACCTGAGCGGAGGGCGCCCAACCGGAAGACGGCCATTCCGCCGAGACGAACGGCGTCACCCGAAGGAACGATGCTTGCCCCGGCTCCTTCTCGCCCGCCGTTGGGTTGGAGGAGTGTGTTAACTCGTTGCCGTATATAGGGTTACGAGGCAACCGGCTCTGCGGCAAATCCGCGTTACTCGAACGCACGATGCTGGTCGATAACACTTGCGGCGCACGATAACTCTTGTTATGTTATCGTGCGATATGATTGTTACGGAGCGTCATGTGGATCCTCTGGCCCGGCAAACCGCGCGATACGTCGGGGACACACTGGGCGTCGAGGTGGCGCCCGTGCCCTGGCGTGGCCGCGACCGTCTGCCGCCGATCCTCAAGGAGCGTTATCGCTTCGCAGCGTTTCGGCTGTTGGAGACGGATTGTGTTCTGATGCTCGATTCCGATGAAGGGGAGCCTTCGCCGGCGACGGTTCGCAAGCACATGGACCTGGTGCGGCAGAAGAGCGACGCCGTCATCGTCTACGTGCGCCCGCAGGTCGCGGCCTATAACCGCAGGCGGCTGATCGAGCGGAAGGTACCGTTCATCGTGCCCGGCAACCAAATGTACCTGCCGATGCTCGGGCTCGATTTGCGTGAGCACTTCAGGCGGGCTCGTGTGAAGCCGCAGAAGCTCGGGCCCGCGCCCCAGGTGGTGGTGCTCCACGCCCTGCTGCATGAAGGGGGTGACCCGCTGACGCCGGTCGAACTCGCCCGAAGGTTGGGGTACTCCGCCATGACCATGACTCGCGCCTTCGATGCGCTGGAGGTGGTCCAGCTTGGGGAAACGTCCAGGCACGGGCGTGAGCGATGTCTGCGGCTTGGAATCGACCGCCGCGAGTTGTGGAAGAAGGCCGAGCCGCTTCTGCGAAGCCCCGTCACCAAGCGGCTGTTCATCCGTCGTGTTGCGCTCGGCTCGCGTGCAATGCTCGCCGGGGCGGCGGCACTTGCCCGCTACAGCATGTTAGCGCCGCCTGCGCATCCGATTCTCGCGATGGGTCGGGGGGACTGGAAAGCCGTTCGCACGCGCCTCAAGATTGTCCAGGTGCCCGAGCCGGACGCAGAAACGCAGGAAATCGAAATGTGGAGCTATGATCCGGCCCTGCTCGCCGACGGGGACCGTGTCGATCCGCTGTCTCTGTACCTTTCGTTGCGCGACAGCCGCGATGAAAGGATCGAGTCCGCTCTGGAGGAGTTGACGAGGGCGTTTCCGTGGTAACCGGGCTGGATGTATTCCGGGCGCATTTCCGCGACTACACCGACCGATACCTGCTGATCGGCGGGGCTGCCTGCGATTTGCTCATGAGTTCGGCCGGCGTGCCGTTCCGCGCAACCAAGGATCTCGACATCGTCCTGTGTGCGGAGGCGTTGGACGCGGCGTTCGTGCGCGCGTTTTGGGGGTTTGTGCGGGCAGGCGGATACGCGGTTCAGCAGAAGCCGACCGGGCGAAAGCAGTTCTATCGCTTCCAGAAACCCGCGACGCCCGGCTATCCGTTCTTGCTCGAGCTTTTCTCACGTGTTCCCGACGCACTGGAGATCGCTCCGGGCAGTCACCTGACGCCGCTGCCGATGGAAGAGGAGGTTTCCAGTCTCTCCGCGATTCTCATGGACGACGACTACTATCGCTTTGTTTGCTCCGGGCGGACCGAGCGCGCCGACCTGCCGCTCGTGGGGGCCGAGCATCTGATTCCGCTGAAAGTCCACGCCTGGTTGGACCTGACGCGACGCAAGGGGCAAGGCGAAGCGGTTGACAGCAAGTCCATCAGGAAACACAAGAACGATGTCTTCCGGCTGTATCAGATCATCGACCCGGACGCCGATTTCGCAAGCCCCGAGAAGGTGAAGAACGACCTGCGCCAATTCATCACGGCCGTAGCCGCCGAAGGGGTCGATCTCGCCGCCCTGGGTGTTCGTGCCGGCAGGCTTGACGACATCCTCAGGGAGCTCGAGTCCCTGTACGGCCTCGTTTGACGGCCCCGCGAGTGTGCGTAGTATCGACCACTGCGGGGGCAGGCGAATGTCCGGTTGACCGCAACCACCATCGTCGGTTTGTTCGGGACGCGCAGCAGCACGTCGAATGGACCGCCATCGCGGCGCGGGTGTGTGTGGACAAGGCTGGAGCATGCATGCGTGAGACAAGAGTACTGAGTCTGGTGGCTCTCTTTGGGTTGGGCGTTCTGTGGTTCGCCTGCGGCCTGGTCAGGCTGGAGCGGCTCCACGCACAGTCGCCGATCGGTTGGACCTGGGAGCGAGGCCCGGAGTTCTGGGTCATCGCCGCAGTTGTGGTTGGCTTCGCCGCATTGGTCTGGTTTGTCCCGGAAACCCGTTCGACGCGCGGGCCCAATCGATGCAGGCACTGCGACTACGACCTGACGGGTAACGTGAGCGGTCGGTGCCCTGAGTGCGGTCCGGAAATCAAGCGTGAATAGGCTTCTCCGAGTCTCCGGGAATCGGAAGACGCCGGACCCACTCGTCAGCCGGCTTCGGCCACAGCCCGCGGCTGGCGGGGGCGGGCGGTGGCTGTACGCGGATTGCGGCCGCGACACGGAGGGCGGTTCATCCAACGGACGTCCGATTCGCCGGTGGTACTGGGCAAACGCCCCTGCCGCGGCGGGGCTACGTTGCCGCTTTGACGGCCGCCAGGGCGGCGTCGTAATTCGGCTCGTGGGTGACTTC
>CAZBFW010000167.1:0-7657 GCA_964491135.1 uncultured Phycisphaeraceae bacterium
GGATGCAACTGGCGGAACAGGCGGTGGAGGCGTTCGGGGCGCATCGGGTGGAGCCCGTGACCTTTACGGCCGCGATCAAGTCCGAACTGGCCGGCCGGCTCCGTGTGATCGTCGAAGCCGGCCGCATCCGCATTCCCGCCGACGAGGCCATCCGCAACGACTGGCACAGCCTGCAACGCTGCGTCACCGCCGCCGGCCACCTGCGTCTGGACGCCGGCCACGCCGGCGGCAGCCACGCCGACCGCTTCTGGGCCGCGGCATTGGCCGTCCACGCCGCCGACTCCGCCCCCGGCCGGGCCGAAATCCTCACCGCCCCCGCCCTGACGTTTGCCCGGAAGGGAACGTGGTAGTGACCCACCCCGGGTAGTGATCGGCGGCCAAACCCGACTTCGGGCAGCGTCTGTGGCGATGGGGAGGTAGTCGCGATATGCTCCAGCCGTGTGGTCCCGGTGTGAGAGGCAGATTGGGGAGGCGAAACCATGCGATTGGTGATGATGATGACGGTCGGCATACTCATCGCGGGATGTCACGGTCCGCTTTCAAAGCCGATGGTTGACCGACTCGACGAAGAAACCCAGAAGAAGGTTGATGACGCCTGGGTCAACATGGTCTCTCCTCCTGACCGGCTGGAGCGAACACTGCTGCTCGACTGTGTTCTGTGCAGCCAACTCCATCAGTTCGGCGTGGATCGTCTGCAGCTTGTCAGTGAGAAGAACGTCAAAGACGGATTGATCGTCATGGAGGTCCGGTTTGACCGCGAAGCCCCCGAATTCGACGAGTTCACGATAACCTATCTTGACGGCAGCGGCCGTGAGGTGAGACGAGAGCGATTCGCCCGCGACGAGATCCAGGAGCGAATTGACTTCCTGTTCACGGCCGAGTCGATAACCGATGCCATGGACACGGAGCTTCGGAGGGGAATCGAGCAAAGGACCGCGGAGCGAGAAGCCCGTCTTGAGGAGATTCGGACCGCTCTGGAACCGCTCGACCTGCTGCCGTATCCGCCGGTCATACACGTTCACGAGGCCGGACCCGAAGAGTCCGAGGAACCATAGTTCCGGTTACGACTTCGCTCGCAGCGTCAGCAGCGTTAGGACGGAAGGGAACGTGGTGAGCCGTTGCGCGGTTTCGAGGTTTCTCGAATGTGGGTGCTATGCCCGTAGGCTTCAGCTTCGGGCATGTTCAAAACACAGCACGCCGGACGCGCATCACGATCCCAATTGCGAATTGCCAATTGCCAATTGCGAATGGACCACCCGCCGGGGGTGCCACGCCCGTAGGCTTCAGCCTCGGGCATGTTGAGACGTCAAGCAGGCTGGGCGCCCGGCTCCATGCCCGACCGCCCGCGGCGGTTTGGACATGCCTCCCACGATTGGACACTGGCCATTAGACATTGGACATTCGACATTCGACATTCGCGAGCCGCCACTCGCCATCCCCCTCGTCGCTACGACTCGGTGCTCGATGCCGTTGCGGGAGGCAGAGTTGCCCGCTTGTTTAGCGCGCGGTCCAGTTGGCGGATCGCCTGGCGCAGGCGCTGCTCGTTCTCCACCAGCGCGATACGAACGTGGTTCTCACCGTTTTCGCCGAAGCCGCGGCCGGGCGCCAGGGCCACTTCCGCCTCGTCCATCATCCGCAGGCAGAACTCGATGGACCCGTGGCCGGCCAGGTGCTCGTCGGACACCTTCGCCCAGACGAACATGCCGGCCCGTGGCACCGTCGCCTCCCAGCCCAGACGCCGGCAGCCCTCGATCACCACGTCGCGCCGCGCCTGGTACCGAGCCGCCTGTTCCTGCACGTCCGGCTCGCAGTGCCGCATGGCGATGATGCTGGCGATCTGGATGGGCTGGAAAATGCCGTAGTCGTAATAGCCCTTCACGGTGGCCAGCGCCTCGATCATGTCCGCGTTGCCCGCGCAGAACCCGATCCGCCAGCCGGCCATGTTGTACTGCTTGCTGAGCGTGGTGAACTCCACGCCCACGTCCTTCGCGCCCGGGGCGGCCAGGAAGCTGGGAGCCCGGTAGCCGTCAAAGCAGCTTTCCGCGTACGCGAAATCGTGGATCACGTACACGCCGAACAGGTCGGCCAGCGCCACGACCTGCTCGAAGAACACCGGCTCGATCGTCCGGCCCGTCGGGTTGTTCGGGTAGTTCAGCAGAATGAGCTTCGGACGCGGGTAGAGGTGCTGCAAAACGTAGGCGATGCGGTCCAGGAACGCGTCATCATTGCCCAGCACCACGCTGATGACGTTCGCACCGGCCAGGGCGGGTCCGTAGACGTGGATCGGAAAGGCCGGGTCGCCGACCACCACCGTATCGCCCGGCCCCAGCAGCCCCAGGCACATGTGGCTGAGGCCCTCCTTGCTGCCGAGGCACGCGATGACTTCCTTTTCCGGATCGAGCGTGACGCCCCATTTCTCTTCGTACTTGCGGGCGACGTCGCGCCGCAGGTTGAAGACGCCCTTGGACGCGCTGTACCGGTGGTTCCGCGGGTCCTGGGCCGCCTCGCAGAGCTTGTCCACGATGATCTTCGGCGTGGGATCGTTGGGGTTGCCCATGCCCAGGTCGATGATGTCGATTCCCTGCTGCCGCTTGGCGTGTCGCAGGGCGTTGATCCGCCCGAACAGGTACGGCGGCAGCCGCCTGATCCGCCCCGCCGGCTCAAAAGGTCGCTTGGCCATACGTGCAGTATACCCCAGAATCCGGCCGGACGGTGACTACAGCCGCGGATCCACCGGTTCGCTTTCCAGGGCCAGGACGCCGAACACGCATTCATGCACCCGGCGGAGGGGTTCGCCACGGACGAATCGCTCCAGCGCTTCCACGCCAAGGGCAAACTCTCGCAGGGCAAGCGATCGCTTGGCCGCCAGGCCGCGTGAGCGCAGGCGTTCCAGGTGTTCGGGCAACGTGTACTCGGGACCGTAGATGATCCGCAGATACTCCCGCCCGCGACACTTCACGGCCGGCTGCACCAGCCCGCGCCGACCGCGGGCCACGAAGTCCAGCGGCTTCACCACCATGCCCTCGCCTCCGCGAGCAGTGAGCGCCTCCCACCAGTCTATGCCCGCCTGTTCACTCTCCGGATCGGTGAGGTCGATCACCTGGAACGGCGTGGCGAGCAGCACGTCCGTGTGGGCCCTGCACACGCCGGCCAGCGTCTCCATGTGCCAGACGTGGTCGCGATCCACGTGCACCCGGCCTTCCGTCGCCAGCAGGTGGAAGGGAGCGAGTTTCAAGTCCGCGACCGACGCGACGGGCCAGCAGTATTGACGCCAGGCGCGCACGTAGCGATCGGCCAGGTCGGCCCGGTCGCGATGGCGGGCCAGCAGCGGTGCTACGTCGAGGCCGGCGGTCGCAGCGCGCTCGAGACTGGCCGTCGCCTCAGCCAGGGCCGCCCGGGCGGCTACGCCGACGGGCGCGTACTGCTCGCGCAGCAACGCCTGGGCCTTGGCCGACCAGGGCATCAGTTCGCAATCGAGGCAGACCCAATCTGTGTGAAACGTCTCCCAGACACCGGCCGCCGTCAGCGCAATGCGCAGGCGGTCCAGCAACTCCCCTTCCGTCTGCGCGTCGTCGAAGAACCGCCGCCCCGTGCGCGTGTAGACAATGCCGGCGCCTTCGTCGACCACGCCGAACCGGCGGCAGGCCGCGCTCTCGTCGCGGCAGACAATGACCACCGCGCGGGAGCCCATGTGCTTTTCCTCACAGATGGCCTTCGGCTGGCCGTTTGCGCGGTAGTAGGCGAATGCCTCGCGCGGGTGCTCCAGCAGGCCCTTGTCGCTTGAGGTTTCGCAGGGCGACATCGTTGGCGGCAGGTAGATGAGCCACTTGGGGTTGGCGGCGAAGCGGCTCATGACCTCGATGGCAGCAGCGCCCTCTTCCTCGCGGATGATCACGTTCTGCCGAAGCCGTGTGGAGATGATCTGCTTGCCGAGCAGATCGCCGAGGTCCAGCACGTCGTCGTTCGCCTGCTGGGCCGACAGGTTCTCCGGCGCTGCCGGCAGGAACGGTCGCTTGGACTCCGCGTACGCCCGGGCGGCCGGCACGGAGACGAGCTCCGTTTCCGGATACCGCAGCGCGGTCAACCGGCCGCCGAACACGCAGCCCGTGTCGATATTGATCGTGCGGTTGAGCCACTCCGCCTCCGGCACCGGCGTGTGGCCGTAGACGACCGTGGCGTGCCCGCGGTACTCCGCCGCCCAGTTGTAGCGGATGGGCAGGCCGAACTCGTCGGTCTCGCCGGTGGTTTCGCCGTACAGGGCGAACTCGCGCACGCGGCCGGAGCCGCGGCCCTGGAACTCGGCCTTCATGCCCGCGTGGGCCACAACGAGCCGACCCTCATCAAGCACGTAATGGCTGATGAGGTCGTCCAAGAACTCCGCAATCTGGCGGTGGAACTCGGCAGGTTCCGCTTCGAGTTGGGCAATGCTCTCTGCCAGCCCGTGCGTCACCTGGACGTTTTTGCCGCGGAGTTTCTTCAGAAGCTTGACGTCGTGGTTGCCGGGCACGCAGAGGGCCGTTCCCTGCTGCACCATGCTCATGACCAGGCGCAGCACGTGAGGAATTTTCGGGCCGCGGTCGACGAGGTCGCCAAGGAAGACGGCCTTTCGTCCGGATGGCGGCGTGATATGGTATTCTCCGTCGGTCCCGTCCTTCGCGGCTTCCACGCGATAGCCCAGTTGTGCCAGCAACGCCGCCGTTTCGTCGAAGCACCCGTGCACGTCGCCGATGATGTCAAACGGGCCGTGATCGCCACGCCGGTCATTCCAAAGGGGCACGCGCTCGATGACGGCCGCCTCCACCTCTTCCGGCGAATCGAACGTGAAAACGTGGCTGAAGCCCTCTCGCTTCAGACCGCGCAGGCCGCGGCGAAGCGTGCTGCGCTGGCCTCGAATCACGTGAGGCCCGAAATCGCGGTCGGGACGCGCCGCGTTCCGCTCCTGGCAGAGCTTCTCCGGCAGGTCGAACACGATGGCCACGGGCAGGCAATGGTGCTCCCGGGCAAGCGCGATCAGCGGCTTGCGGTCTTCCGGCCGGACGTTCGTGGCATCAACGACGGTGAGTCGCCCGGCCCCCAGGCGCTTGGCCGCGATGAAGCGGAGAACCTCGAACGCGTCGTTCGTCGCCGCCTGATCGCCCTCATCGTCCGCCACCAGCCCTCGGCAATAGTCGCTGCTGAGCACCTCCGTCGGCTTGAAGTGCCGGCGCGCAAACGTCGACTTGCCCGACCCGGACGGGCCGACGAGCACGACGAGAGAGAGTTCGGGGAGGTGGACGTTCACTTAAGCACTGTCCTGGATGGTCAGCAGACGCCCCTGATAGGTGACCCGCCACGTGTTGAGTATCTCAAAGCCCGTTTCCGCGGCAATCGCGTTCACAATCTGCGCCACGCGCCGGTCAGAGTACGATTTGTGGTGGCGGATTTCGAATGCCCCCGGCCGAATCATCGCGGCGAGAGCGTTTCCCGCATAGTCATCTTCATATGAAACCCCCTCGCACTTCATCGTACGATGCTCCACGGACCGTGGAAAGACGATGATTCCGTGCTCGTTGAACACCGCCTTGGCTTCAGGCGTTCGTCCAGCGGCCACGTCTGCCAGAACCTGCGCTCCTTCGACAATCATTCCTTGACAGCCCGTTCAAGAATCCCCATTTGTGTCGGCGGGCCGACGGTTGCATCCTCCGGACCGACGGGCAGGAAACGAACCGTGTAGTGGAAACGGTCCGCCACCCGCAGGGCCCACGCCTCGAACTCGGCACGGGTCCATTCGAAACGGTGATCTCGGTGACGGAGGCGACCGCCCGGCAACGCCTCGAACTTGATGTTGAATTCGCGGTTCGGCGTCGTGATGACCACCGTCCGCGGTAGGGCGAACTCGAAAAGCACACGCTCGAACGCGGCCAGGCGCGGCGGGTCCAAATGCTCGATCACCTCGATGCAGGTTGCGGCATCAAAGCCGGCCAGCCGGGCGTCGCGATACATCAGCGATCCGTGCAGAAGCTCAATACGCTGTCGCCGGGTCGGCGGCATTTCCTCCAGCCGAAGTCGCTCGGCCGCGATCCGCAGGCTCCGCAGCGACACGTCCATACCGACGATTCGCGCGAAACGACTGTCCTCCAGCAACACGCGGAGCAGCCGGCCCTCTCCGCAGCCGAGATCCAGCACGCGAGTTGCACCACTGCCCCGCAAAACCGCCAGCACCGTGGCCAGGCGCTGCGCATTCAGCGTCGGGACGCGCTCCGCATCCGCGGGATCCGAGATGTCGGACTCCTCGACGGGCGACGGTTCGGCACCGCCGGAAGCCCGAACCCGTCCCGCGGTGCCCGACTGCGCCTCGGCACGCTCCCGGCCGGCGACGATCGAGTTCTCCAGAGCTGTCTCCTGGTGTTCGAAGAGTTCCGTCTCCGCATCGGGGTCCGGGTGATCCTCCTCGGCCAGCCGGGCCAATGCCTCGCGTGCCAGCCGACGCCGATGCTTCAAATAACGGCTGGCGATCGTTTCGCGCTCCGGGTGGCCGGCCAGCCACCCTTCGCCGCGCCGCAGGAGCTTCTCGACCTCCTCATCACCAACCCAGTAGTGCTTCTCGTTGTCCAGCACAGGAATCAGCACGTACAGATGCGCAAGCAGGTCCTGCAAACGCGTCCGGCCACGCAGTGTAACCGCGTAGTAGCTGCTATCGCCCCACTCCGTGAACGCGTCGTCCAGCGCGAATCCCTGCGTTGCCACCTCGTACCCCAGCGGTTGGAACAGCCGTCGCAGCAGGTCGGCCCCGCCACGGCACGGCAGGACGCCCAGGCGGGCCTCCAGCGGCAGCGCTTCATCCACCAGCTCGGGCCGGTCTTTGCATCGCCCGCCCAGAGCGGTTCCAAACACCTGCGCCAGGGCGACGCTCAGAAAGCTGTTGGCCGTGTACGGGCGATCGTTGACGTACTGATGAAGCGCGAAGTTGGCCCCGCCCGGCCCCCGGGATCGCCGGACCAGCCCCACCGGATCAACATCCAGCAGCAGGGCAGCCGTGCAACGCGCATCGGTGGCTTCCGGGTAGTAAACGTGCGCCCGTCCGTACGCCAGATCAAACGCCTGCACCTTGCCGGGATGCTTGTGCAGCAGCCAGCCCAGGTCGGTGGCCGGTGGTCGCGTTGTGGTAAGGGTCAACAGCATGGCGGAAGCAGCCTCGTGCCGAGAAGCTCACCGATTCGGTCGCAATGCCCGGAGTATACCGCCCGGCCGGGCCGGCGGCCAACGCGGTTCGCGCGTGCCGCCCGAACTCCCTCCGCCTGGACAAATCATGCAGGAGAAGTCATTCGCAGGGTGGAATGAGCCACAACCCCTTGATCGGACAAAGCGAACCGCTCCCCAGCCGCAACTCGGCACTCGGATGAGCCGAGACAGCGTGTTGCCGCGCTGGAGTCCCGTTTCCTGCCTCGATCACGTGGCCGGCCTGCATCCTTCGGACGCGTGCGTACACCCGGTGCAGGCAGCGGTGCCGCGCCGGCCGGACCCTGGGACGATCGGCAGGGTCACTCGCCGCTGCGAGGGCCGCGACGGGGCGGCGGAGTCGTGTTGCCGGCGGGACGGTTGCCGCCGCCGGGACCGCCGCGCCCGGGGCCGAAGGGCATGTCGATGCCGCGGGCCTTCATCCGGCCCATCATGGCGC
>CAZBFW010000168.1:0-1134 GCA_964491135.1 uncultured Phycisphaeraceae bacterium
AGCTTCCGGTTCTCCAGTGTCTGACCCTCACATGCGGGCTCCTCGGTCCCGTCGTCGCTGCCACTCCGTTTCCCTTGGCCGGACCCCCGGTTTCGCATACACTCCGAGACTCGCTCTCAAGCCGGGAATGGGATCCCGGCGCATCGCAGGAAAGGACGTGCCCGATGCCGAACCACCCGTGCCAAGGAAGTCGCAAGGATCCCGCCGCCGACCGCAAATGGATGTCCGGCCGGTCATTCGAGCCCCTGAGGCTCCGCGGCAACGAGCGGGTGGCCGACCTGATCGACAACGTCTACGCAGCCAGCGGCTACAACGCCCGGCGGCTGGCCGAGGGTGCCCAGCTCTACCGCCGAATGATCGAGGACGGCGCCACGATCTGCATGACCGTGGCCGGCGCCATGACGCCGATCGGCATGAGCGGCATCTTCAGCGACCTGGTCCAGGCGGGGTTCGTCGATTTCGTCATTGCGACGGGGGCGAACCTGTATCACGACCTGCACCGCCCGTACAACTGCCCGATGACCCAGGGCCATTTCGACGTGGACGACAATGAGCTCTCCGCCGACGGTGTGGCCCGCATCTACGACGTCTTCATCGAGGATGAAGACACCCTGCTCAAGACGGACCGCGTCATCCTGGACGCCCTGGAAGGATTCGATACCTCAAAACCCTTCTCGACGGCCACCCTGCACAAGGCCCTGGGCGACCGCGTGGCGAAGGTCGCCCCCGCTCCCGAGAAGTCGTTCGTGGTGGCCGCCGCCCGATGCGACGTGCCGGTCTTCACGTCGTCACCGGGTGACTCCTCCATCGGCATGAACCTGATGATCCCGTACCTCTACGACAAGCCGGTGCACCTGAACCCGATCCTGGATGTGATCGAGACGGCCGCCATCGTGCGCGACGCCGAACTCAACGGCGTGGTGGAGGTCGGCGGCGGCTCACCGAAAAACTTTTACCTCCAGACCCAACCGGCCCTCGATCAGTTCCTGCGCGACAGCAGCAAGGGCGGCCACGATTACTTCCTTCAGTTGACTACGGATTCGCCCCAATGGGGCGGCCTGTCCGGGGCCACGCCCAGCGAGGCCAAAAGCTGGGGCAAAGTGAAGGACGCCCGGACCAACAACGTTGTGGTCT
>CAZBFW010000168.1:1144-7587 GCA_964491135.1 uncultured Phycisphaeraceae bacterium
CTGATCGCCCAGTACGTTCTGACCCGCTGCAAGCCGCGTCCGCTGCGCCGCCTGCTCAACCGCCTGCCCGAAATGGTGGCCGAACTGAAGAAACTCCCCAAGCCGCGGGGATAGGCTGTGGGCCGTTGGCTGTAGGCTGTGGGCTGTAGGGATGGAGGCGGATGGTCTATTCGCCGGTCCCCGCCAACGTGCTGATTTCGTCCTCCGTCAGGGCACGGTTGTAGAAAACCACGTCGTCGATCCGGCCGCGGAAAGGGAAGTGCTCTGAGTTCTCCGCCTCGCGGTACGCGCCGATGCGCAGCGGCAGATCGCTCGGCTCGGGGAGGGGCGCATCCCACGAGGCGACTTCCGATCCGTTGAGAAGAACCGTCAGCCACCGGCCATCGTGCACAACCGCCACGTGCGTCCACCGACCCGGCTCCAGCCCAACCGGCGCGTCGAACGCGCGTTGCCGGCCAAGGCTGATTCGCAGCCGCCCGCGATAGAGCTGCACCAGGTACCCCGGCCCGAACCAGTCGCCCTTGCTCAGCAACACCGGCATTTCCTTCGCGGCGTCCCACGGCTCCGGGTTCACGCGGAATGCCAGGCTGAGCGGTCCCGCGAACGCCAGCGCCCGGCTGGCGGCATCGGGTACCCGCACGTAGCCGCCGTTCCGCGTGTCCAGGCACTGACCCTCCGGACCCTCCGCCAGCACGGCGTCTCCGATCAACTCGCCACCCGACGGCAGCCCCTCGTCAAAGCCGATCCGCAGGACCGGCTCCTGCTGCCCCACCACCTCTGGACTAACATACGCAGGACGCGGCGATGGCGCAGACGCTGCTACCGTGATCACGCCGCCGTGCCCCAGATTGAAGTGCCTTGGTTCGGTGGAGGACACATCGTTCCCATGCGGCGGCGATATTTGCCACGCCCAGACGCCTTCGTGCTTCTGGCGAAACTCCCATCGCCAGCAGCCGCTGTTCCGGTCGTGGAGCATCCGCGGTGTCTCGGCCGGTTCCGCTTTGCCTCCAGCCAGGTTTTCCAGCGACAGTGCTGGACGCTCATCCGTGTCCGGGCTGGGAGACAGCGGGGAGAGCACCGCCACGTCAAACACGACGGACTCTCCGAGCGCGACGCGGTCCGGCACGGGCATGACTTGAAACACGCGGGGTGCCTGGGCGGGACCTTCCGACCTGGCGCCTGGAGGTGTTCGGCCGTGCCAAGCCCATTCCGGATCGAGGCGATGAACACCCAGTACCCGCGCGGTGCGATCCAGGAATGACGCAAAGAAACGCCCATAGCGGGCGTTGGCCGTCGCGAGCATGCCAAGCTCTCCGCGCGTCCGGCACGTGCTTGCCAGAGCGCGGAACGCGCTGCCGAAATCGAGATTTCGTAACCCGGCGCCCTTCGAATTCATGCCGTACACGTTTCCGGCCAGCGCCCGTGCCTCCTCCACCTGCCCGCGCTCCGACAGCCGTTCCGCCTGCCGCAGTTTGCGGGCCAGCGGGGCGGAGTCGTTCCAGATCGCCAACCCCACCTTCGCCCGGCCAACCAGCCACCGGATCGTGGATGCCAGATCGTGATACGCGACGGCCGCCGTGTAATCCCCGGAATCCGCGGCGGGCTTCACCTTCTCCATCAGCCGCGAAGCCAGCGTCTCCAGCTCCTCAAACCGCGATTCGTCCGGCAGATGCCCGGCCGAGTGCGGCTTGTGACCAATGTGCGGAGCATCGGCGTATATGCCCTTGCCGCCTTCCGGGTCATAAAACCACGTGAACCCGGTAAAGCACTCCACGCAGCCTGCCGCGCCCACGTACTGCGGGCCCAGCTCCTCCAACCGCAGGTGGACCTTCGCCAGTTCCTCCGCGTCGGCCGGACCGTAGTGGTCCGCGGCGTATTGCAGGAAGAATTGCTGCGGCGTCAGCTCCGCGTCCCAGCCGAACCGGTACAGGTACCCCGCCACGTCCTGCACGTTGCGCGTCCGCCAGTGGATGCCCAGCGCCCCCTGGCAGCCCTTCTTCACAATATCCTTCAACAGCGGCTCGAACACGCACACGTTCGGCTGCGGGCCGGTCTGATCGCACCGGGTGAAGCCGCCGTCGGACTCGAACCACGGGATCGGCCAACGCTGCCGCCCGGGCTTGAGCTTGCCGTACGCCTCCGAAACCGTCGGAGCGATGGCCGGATCGATGTTGTCCAGCGCTGCGAAAATCACATCCTCCGGCACGACCTGGTCAAGCCCGGGATACAGGGTTGTGAATTTCATCCACTGGTCGCCGCCCCAGCCGCTGACGATCAGCCGAACCTGCGGGGCATACTCGCCCAGCATTTCGTGTGTGAGCCGGATGAACTTCGTGATCCGCGCCGCCTCGGACAGGTTGTGATCCGGGCCGAGATAGGCAAAGGCGGTGCGGATATCGTTGTCCACAGCCGTTCCCGTCTCTTTGCCGCCCACCCCGCCGAACTCGCTCTGCCAGATCCAGAAATAATCCAGCGGGTACGTGGCCAGGGTGTGTTCCAGCCGCCGCCGCAGGTCGTCCCGAACGGCCGGGTCGTCCGGATTGCCGGTCACCTCCCAGCCCAGGCAGGTCTTGAGCCCACCCTGCTTCGCGAAACCCAGGGCGTCCGCCATCATCTGCTGTTGCAGTCGGACCGCACGGCCCGGTGCCCAGGTCCAGGCATCCTCGATGCCGACTTCGCAGCCCCATTCGCCCCGATCAAAGAGCTGATCCGTTCCGAAGAGGAAATCCTTGGTGGACATCGCCGGCGGCGACCACCAACGGTGTGGAGAAATGGTGGTCATCAGCGGCCCGCCCTTGGTGGCGCCGCGGGAGGTGATGTCGTAGCCGCCGAACGGCTCGTGATCGTAGGCGTGGAAGCCTATGAAGTTGGCCTTCTGCCGGGCCATCTGTTGGAAGAAGAATCGGTAGTCCTGTGGGTTCCACGTCGTGGGCGAGTTCAGGAAATTGAACCACGGCAGGTTCCCGCGGATGGCCAGGGCGGGAACGAACGCCCGGTTCACCAATGGGGCGGGAAACTCCGCATCTGGCACCGGCTCCGTGGTCTCCCCCAGGTAGAACCCGAATCCCCAGGACTCGATGAGCGAATACGTTGCCCACAGGGTGGCGGTGGGGCTTGCCCCATGGACGACCTGACAGGGCGGTGTGCCGCCCTCCACGTACAGGGCGTGGTTCTGAAGCGGGTCCGGACCGCCGGTCGGAACGTGTTCCGAAGGCCCGGTCCGCAGCACGATGGCCGGACTATCTACGGGTGCTGAATTCACAAGCGGCGGCAGAACACCCGTGCGGCGGTATGCGAACTGCCGCAACTCATCCGCCGCCAGGAGGAGCATCGGGTCGCCATCCGCCGACACCACGATGGAAACGGTCTTCAGCGGATACTCGTCCACCTGGGCAGCCGGCTCGACCGCACGTCCCTGCGTTGCTCCTGCAAACGCAACTGCCGCCGCAACCACACACCACCGACCTGCTCTCATCACGCGTACTCCCTTCGAACAACAGGGCCGAGCATAGCGTGATCCGCCACATGTTCCAGGTTGGCAATCCCCAATCCCTGGATCCCTCCAATTGCGTTCCACCTGTCTCTCTGGATAATGAGCGGGCTTGGCCGTCGTCGGGGCCGTCTCAGCGGAGTCACAGCATATGACCACCACACAGGCGAAGTTTGAGCGCGTCGAAGCCGCTTTGCGGTCGGACGAGCCTGCTGCGCTTTCGTCCGTGCTGGCCGACATCCGCGCGGCCGACCTCGCGGAAATCTACGAAACGCTCGGTGACGACGAGCGGTCGAAGCTCATCTTCGCCCTGCCGCCGGAGGTGGTGGCGGAGGTCGTGGTCCTTCTCGACGAAGTTGAGCGGGGCGAGGTCGTCGAAGAGATGGCTCCGGAGGAGCTGTCCGAGATCGTCGCCCAGATGGAGCCGGACGACGCCGCCGACGTGCTGGGCGAGCTGTCGGAAGAGAAACGCGAGGACGTCCTCGACACCATCGCCGACGAGCACGCCGACAAGATCGAAGAGCTGCTGGGGTATCCGGAAGACACCGCCGGCGGCATCATGACCAAGGACCTGGTGGCCCTGCACTCCGGCGCCACCGTCCGAGAGGCCGTTCGGGAAATCCGCACGAACTTCCCGAACGAGGACCTGCATTACGTCTACGTGGTGGACGAGTCGGAGAGGCTGATCGGCATCATCCCGCTGCGCCGCCTGGTGCTCAGTGACGGGCTCGTTCGCCTGGGCGACATCTGCGAGCGCGATCCGGTCACCGTTCCCGTGACCGCCGACCAGGAAGAGGTCGTTCACGTCTTCTCCAAGTACGACCTGGCCGCCATCCCCGTGGTGGACGCCGAAGGTCGTCTCCTGGGCCGGATCACCCACGACGACGTCATGGACGTCGCGGAGGAGGAGGCCGACGAAGACATCTTCCGCATGGCCGGTCTGGCCACCGCGGAGTTCGAACGCGCGTCCATCGTACGGGCCGCCGGCCTTCGCCTGTCGTGGCTGGTTCCGTGCATGGCCAGCATGAGCATCAGCGCAGCCGTCATGTCGATGGCTCAGAAGTGGTTCGCCACGCCGATCTACAACGCGCTGATCGTCTTCGTCCCGATGATCGGGGCCATCGGCGGAAACTGCGGCATTCAGATATCCACGGTCATCGTTCGCGGACTGGCCACGGGCGAACTGGCCTCATCGCGGTTTCGAAATGCATTTGTACGCGAGGGCCGGATTGCGTTGCTGATGGCGCCCGCCTGCGGGCTGGCCGCCCTGATCATCGCCCGCTTTGGGGTTCCGCTCCTGGAATCCCTGCTCCAGTACCACGCTGGCGGCAGCCTGAACCGCACCGCGCTGGCCGTCGGGCTGGGCATGACCTCCGCAATCCTGGTGGCGGCGTCACTGGGAATGGCGCTGCCCTTCGTTTTCCGTGCGATCCGGGTCGATCCGGCCATCGCGTCCGGCCCGATCGTCACAACGGTCAACGATTTGATCAGCGTGACCGTGTTCCTTTCCCTGGCCCTTATCATCATGCATCCGTAGCCGCCGTCCCGCACGACCGCCCGCGCGCAGACAAACCGGCTGCAAGTGCGGCCCCGTCCGTCAGATGTGAAGCTGGTCGCGCAGGTACTCCAGGCAGCGGCTCTTGTCGATGCGAATCTGGCTCGCGTCGTCGCGGTTGCGGACGGTCACCGTGCCGTCTTCCTTGGTCTGGCCGTCGATGGTGAAGCAGAACGGCGTGCCCGCCTCGTCCATCCGGGCGTAACGCTTGCCGATCGACTGCTTCGCGTCGTACTGGCAGGGATACTGCTTCTGCAGCCCCTGGACGATCGGCTCGGCGATCTCCGGCAACCCGTCCTTGGCCACCAGGGGGAACACCGCCGCCTTAATCGGCGCCAGTCGCGGGTGGAACTTCATGAACTCCGGGCTGGCCCGGTTCTCATCCACCGTGTACGCCTCCGTGATGAACGCCAGCACGCTGCGGTCGATGCCGCCCGACGGCTCGATCACGTACGGCACGAACCGCTCCTTCCGCTGGTCGTCAAACCAGGTCAGGTCCTTGCCGCTGTGCTCCATGTGCGCTTTCAGATCGAAATCCGTGCGGTTGGCGATGCCCTCCAGCTCGCTGAGTCCGAACGGGAAGTCGTACTCCACGTCGGCGCAGCTCGCCGCGTAGTGGGCCAGTTCCTCTTTGTCGTGCTCGCGCAATCGCAGCTTCTCACTTCGCAGGCCCAGCCCGACGTACCAGCGGTGACGAGTGTCACGCCAGAACTCGTACCACATCGGGGCCTCCGACGGGTGGCAGAAAAACTCGATCTCGTACTGCTCGAACTCGCGCGACCGGAACGTGTAGTTCCGCGGATTGATCTCGTTGCGAAAGCTCTTGCCCTGCTGGCAGATGCCCAGCGGCAGCTTCACCCGCGTGGAGTCCGTCACGTTGCGGAAGTTCACGAAAATCCCCTGCGCCGTCTCCGGCCGGAGATAGGCGATGGACGTCGAATCCTGCAGGGCACCGACGTACGTCTGGAACATCAGGTTGAACGCCCGCGGCTCGGTCAACTGACATTCGGTGTGCTGCCCCGCCATCTTGCTGGGCTTCTTCGGACACGGCGTCTCGTTGAGCTGGTCCGCCCGGAACCGCCCCTTGCAGCACTTGCAGTCCACCATCGGGTCGTTAAACCCACCCACATGCCCCGAGGCTTCCCACACCTTCGGATTCATGATGATGGCGCAATCCACGCCCACCATGTCGTACGACCGTCCCTCCGGACCGGCGGGCGGGTTCCGCACCATGTCGTTCCACCAGGCATCCTTCACGTTGCGCTTCAGCTCCGTGCCCAGCGGGCCATAGTCCCAGAACCCGCCGATGCCGCCGTAGATCTCGCTCGACTGGAAGATGAAGCCGCGGCGCTTGCACAACGCCACAATCCTGTCCATCACGTCCGCTTTGGATGCCAT
>CAZBFW010000169.1:0-7521 GCA_964491135.1 uncultured Phycisphaeraceae bacterium
CCTGCCGCGCAGCGAGGACGTCGCCGGCCGCGAGAAGTCCATCGCCCGGCGACTCATCCGGTCCGGCTTTTTTGAGGCGATGCAGGAACGACTCGGACCGGTGCCCGTCGATCAGTGCATGAACGACCTGTCCATCACCCGGCAGGTGCTTGGCGATCTGGACTTCAGCGCCGGGCAATGCCGGGATGCGTGCCTGTTGCTCATTCTGCACGGCGCGTATGCCGATTGCGACGTTTTGCTGGAGGCCAGGTCAGCCATCCTGGCCCTGGAGGAACAGCCGTGAACCGCCTGCAACTGTGGGAGCGATACCGCACCTACCTGTGCCGTTGCGAATCCGTCGGACTGTCGCTGGACATCAGCCGGATGCGATTCCCTGACAACTACTTTGCCCGGATGGGCAGGCCCATGGCGGCCGCGATTGAGGCCATGGCCGCGCTGGAAGCCGGGGCAATCGCCAACCCGGACGAGAACCGAATGGTCGGACATTACTGGCTGCGGGCGCCCGAGCGGGCGCCGACGCCGGAGATGCGGACCGCCATCGAGCAGACCGTCAAAGACGTCAAGGCCTTCGCCGAGGAGATCCACGCGGGTCGGATTCAGCTGGCCGGCGGTCCGGCATTCCGAAACGTGCTGCTGGTGGGGATCGGCGGCTCGGCGCTGGGGCCGCAGTTCGTGGGCGACGCCCTCGGGCAGCCCGGACGCGACCCCATGCGGATCTTCTTCTGCGACAACACCGATCCGGACGGGATCGATCGCATCCTGCTCGGCGGCCTGGCGCACGAGCTGGACGTCACGCTGACCGTCGTGGTGTCCAAATCCGGCACGACCCCGGAAACCCGCAACGGAATGCTCGAAGTCATGCACGCGTATGCCGGGCGAGACCTGTGCTTTGCGGATCACGCCGTGGCCGTCACCCAGGTGGGAAGTGAATTGGACAAGCTGGCCGACACCGGCCGCTGGCTCCGGCGTTTTCCCATGTGGGACTGGGTGGGGGGCCGCACGTCGCAGATGTCGGCGGTGGGCCTGCTGCCGGCGGCCCTGCAGGGGATTGACGTGGACGGCCTGCTGGACGGGGCCCGCACGATGGACGAGTACACGAGGGAGGCGGACGTGCTGCGGAACCCCGCCGCGATGATGGCGCTGATGTGGTATCACGCCTGCGACGGGCGCGGCCAGAAGGACCTGGTAATCCTGCCGTACAAGGACCGGCTGGCCCTGCTCTCGCGGTACCTTCAGCAGCTCATCATGGAGTCGCTGGGCAAGGAGAAGGACCTGGACGGCAACCCGGTGTACCAGGGTCTGACCGTCTACGGCAACAAGGGCTCCACCGATCAGCACGCGTACATCCAGCAGCTTCGCGACGGGGTGCACAACTTCTTCGTGACGTTCATCCGCGTGCTGACGGACCGCGAGGGCGTGTCCGTGCGGGTGGAGCCGCACACGACGGCGGGTGATTACCTCTTCGGCTTCCTGGAGGGCACGCGAGAGGCGCTGTTCGAGAGCGGCCGCGAATCGATGACGCTGACCATCGATGCGGTGACGCCGCGGACGGTGGGTGCGCTGATCGCCCTGTATGAGCGGACGGTGGGCCTGTACGCGTCGCTGGTCAACATCAACGCGTATCATCAGCCGGGCGTGGAGGCCGGCAAGAAGGCCGCACGCCGCATCCTGGACCTGCAGCTCAAGATCATCAAGCATCTGGGCGAACACCGCCGACAGTTCCAGACCGCGACCGACGTGGCCCGGGCCATCGGGTTGCCGGAAGACGTGGAGACGGTATTCAAGATCCTGGAGCACCTGGCGGCCAACGAGGAGCGTGAGTTCTCGCGCACGCCCGGAGCCACCCCGTTCGACGCCACGTACGCCGCGCTCTGATGCGCATCGGTACCCGGCGCGTGAAGCCGGCCCGGCCGGGAGTGCCGGGGAGTGGCATCTTCTGCGGGCGGCCGTTCCTGGGTCGGCTTCGGCCTTTGGCTCACGAGCCCGTAAACGCAGCCTGGAGAACGCGGAAGTCGGCCAGGTCCACGTCGGTGTCCAACTCCAGGTCGGCCGGTTCGCAGCCCGGGATGGCCGGAATATTCGGACCGGTCATGCAGTCGGCGAAGTTCAGGAAGTCCGCAAGGTCCACGTCGCCGTCGTCGTCGAGATCGCCGGGTCGGGGTGCCGGCAGGACAAGGCTGGTGACCATCCCGAGATTGACGGCGACGTCTTCCGGGTCTGATCCGTCCAGGTTCATCCGCATGATCTTGCCGACGTACGGCGGGCCGGAGACGTCCTGCCCCCAGTAGACCTTGCCGGTCCGCAGGTCGAGCGTGATGCCGCCCGGGTTCAGGTTTGCGCCCACCACGAAGAGGTCCTCGACGCCGGTCCCGTCGAGATTGGCCCGGCGAACCACGTCAAAGGCGTAATCGGTCCAGTAGACCTTGCCGCCGGCGACATCGATCGCGATGGTTGCCGGCTTGCCGGCCCCGGTGACGACCGTTTCCACGTCGGAGCCGTCCAGGTTTGCCCGCAGAATCTCGCCCTGGCTGTCGGAGTTTGCCGCGCTCCAGTAGATCTTGCCGTGGACCGCGTCGACGGCCAGCCCGCTGGAGAAGTTGGTGTACAGCAGGGTCTGCGGGTTGGAGCCGTCCAGGTTTGCGCAGCCGATGAGTTCCAGGCTCTGGTCACCCCAGTACAGCTTGCGGTTGAGCGGATTGAGGTCGATCGCCATCGGGAACTCCAGGCCGACGGTCACGAGATCCTCCGTGCCGCTGCCGTTCAGGTTGCACCGCCGGATCGCATCGTCGTTCACGTCGGTCCAGTAGATCTTGCCGGCGACCCGATCGACGGCCACGCCGCGCAGGCCGTCGCCGGTGTTCACCAGGGTCTGCAGGCCGGTGCCGTCGGTGTTCACCTTGCGGAGGTACCCGTGAGAAAAGGTGGGGTAGAAGATGTCCGCGTAGTAGATGGTTTCCTGGGCATTGGCCGCGGTCGTCGCCAGGATCGCAGCCGCTGCCAGTTGCGTGATGAGCACGGCGGCCTTGCGACCGCTCCTTCTCTCGGCAGTTTTTTTCCGTTGCATGGTTTCCTTTCCCCTTGCCAAAAACCGGGTGTCCACGCCGCCGGCCGGGCCCGCGCCGCCTCATTCGTCACGCCGGCCTGTGGCGTCTGCAGCGGGTGCAGTATACCCCGCCTGCCACGCCGGTGTGAAGGGTCGAATAAGCATCTTGGAGCTGCTCGTCATGAATGACGAAATCCGCAACCTGATCGTCAGCCGGAGGAGGAGGTCGCCGGGTGGCCAGGTTGCCGTGTCCGGGCCGATCGGTTCAGGAAAGACGATCCCGGGTCTCCGGGTTTTTCGGTTCCCCGCACTCGGGGCACGTGCCACTCACATTGCCGGTGAGGTCGTAATTGCAGTGAGGGCAGTGTGGTTCTCCCATCGGCTTATGTACAGGAAAGCACAGCGTAACAAACAGGATGATCAGAAGGCAGAATCCTATCGCTGACACCGCGCACGTGCATGCCAAGGTGCTGTACTGTGGCCAGTAGTGGGCGTAGTAAGAGGCAGCCATCTGCTGAACGCCCACGGCAGAGCCAAACCCGGTCCAGCAGGCGATGCGGATTGCATCAACGACTGTCACCGGTCGGCGGGAGAGCCTGGCAATTGCGGTTGAGATTGAGAAGGCGAAGATTGCGGTGATGGGGGCAACAGACAAAACCATGCCGGCGGGATGCCCACTGGATCCATAGCATATCGACACGCCCAGGAACGCCAGCAGCCCGAGGAGCGCGATCCACCAGATGAGCATCGGCTTGGGCAGTCGGGTGCGCATGCCGGACCTCGTAAGTCTGTGGCAAGCTGCCCGATCCCCCGTGACCTCTCCGGTCGCTTCCCCGCATTCTGGGCACACGCCGCTCACGTTGCCGGTCAGATCGTACCCGCACGCCTGGCAATGCCCCTTCGGCGGGCGGCGGTCGCGATACCAGAGGATGGCGGTGGGGACGATTCCCAGCATCAGAGGGAGCCACAGGGGCGCGCTCCATCTGCGGTTACCGCCGATCCAGGGACAGAGACCCCCCTTGACCCAAGTGAGTCCGTAGGTATGAAAAGAAGGGTCTCTTGTTTCCACGTACGAACGAAAACCCGTGCACATCTCATCGGGAGCGCGCCACTCCCATAGCCACAGTTGGCCGTCCAAGAGTGTCAGCTTCCACTTCTTCCATCCGACCATGATGTTGTACTGAATGCTGATCGCCCAGGCCGAGATTAACAGCACGCATCCTACCAGCGCCACCCACTTCAGAACCCGCCTTGTCCGGGAGCGTCGTCGCATGGGGGAAGTATACCACAACCAAGGGATTCACGTTTCAGCATCAGCCGGCGTTGTAGAGTCCGCCCTGGGGCACCTGTTCTGCTTGATTCCGGCCATCGGCGCCGGTACGCTGGCAGTTCACAGTTCCGCAATCTCCAGATGAGGATTGAGAAAAATGGCATCAGCCCTGCTGACAGGACCGGCGGTCACGTGGGTAAGACCCGGCATGGCATCATTCCCCTCTTGCGCCGAGTCGGGATCTCACGGTCACAATCTCGCGGTGAGGGTTGTCCGCGGTATTCGAAGCCGGATGTCTCTGCTCACGTCGGTGGCGGCGTTGACGATGCTCGTCACGGGCTGCTCGGGGCCGGCGCCGGGCGGCGGGGGTGGAGGGTCCGGCAATCAGGATGGCGCAGTCGACAATGGAGGTGGAGGCTCCAGCGGCGTCGACGACATCTTCGTCAAAGACCCGGTGGAAGAACGAATGGCCACCCTGGCCGGGGCCAATGACGACGGCTCGGAGTACACGCGCGACGTACCGAACAATCAGATCATGCTGATGTTTGAAGCCGATGTTTCGCGCCCGGAGGCCGAGGACACGCTGGAGCAGATGCAGGCGGACCTGGCTGATGCGGGCCTGGAACTGGTGGGACAGATCCCGGACGTGGGCATCTACCAGCTTGAGATCACGAACGACGAGACCGATTCGGAGGCCGCCATGTCGCGGCTGGATGCGGTCTGCGACGCCCTCCGCGCCTACGAGGGTGTGGACACGGTGGGCTACAACGAGCTCCTCGCCGGCCGGGCGGTGGAAAACGACGACGACAACTCGGACAGCGAGCGAAGCGACCGTTGTGCGTTTGCGGTGATGGATTACTACCAAGCGATCCCGATCTTCGACGAAGTGATGCGGCACGTGAACCTGAGCGACGTCACGGTGGCGGTGATTGACTCGGGGTTGTGGGTGGAAAGCGACCAGTTTGACGATGTGCTGCCGCGAACCGAGCTTCTCGGCGTGCCGGACGGCGTGACCCCGTACGACTGGCACCTGCACAAGCACGGCACGAACATCGCCGCGCTCATCGCGGCCGACAACGGCGACGGGCTGGTCAACGGCGTGGCTTTGCGGGTTCTGGGCGACCGGCTGCACCTGGTCGTGGGGGAAGCCCACATCTGGGGCAATCACTACAGCCTGGCCCGGACGCTGGCCCGGACGCGTGAGGCCGTTCTGGCCGGCGCCGACGTCGTGGTTCTGAGCCTCGGGCGGGGCGCCGGCAGCGATCGGCCGAACTGGTTGCGCGATACGCAGGCCCAGTTCAGCCGGATCTTCGATGCGGCGCCGCAGACTCTGTTCATCGCCGCGGCCGGGAACGACAACTTCGTCCTGAACGGCAACGACGCACCGGCCGGCATGCCCAATGACAACCTGCTGACCGTGGGCGGCCATCAGAGCTGCGACCCTAACGTTCGCTTCCCGCAATCATGCACCGGTCCGGGCGTCGAATTGGCGGGGCCGGCCACAACCATCCCCGGGTTCGTGGGCGACAACATGGTGGGGCCGGCGCGGTATTCGCTCGACGGCAACTCGTTTGCCGCGCCGCTGGTGGCATCCGTGGCGGCAATCGTGAAGTCAATCGATCCGGACCTGACCGGCGCGGAGCTCAAGGAATTTATTCTGGATGAGGATCACACCTGGCCGGCCTCCGCGGACGTTGGCGGACGGCGCGTGGCCCTGCTCAAGACGGCGGGCAGCGCCCTGCTCGGCCACGCGACGACCGGAATCAGCGTGGACAAGATCATGGACGCCTACGGCCCGCCGGACGACATCCCGGACCCCTCCGGCTACGCCGTGAACCGGATGTGCGGGTATGTCAGCTACGCCATCACGGGCAGTCATAACGACAGCGCGACCCTGAACGCTCCAGAGATCGTGTGGGGGCCGGAAGGGTACAACTACGGCATCATCGGCATGGGCCACCAGGTGGTTCTCACGGTCAACAACGGGAGCAGCACGGTGGCGATCTCCACGACCGCGGGCTTCCGGCTGAACGAGCCGTACACCGGCGGCATCGGGATCGTGGTGCCCAGCCCGGAGGGCGACCTGACGGCCGGCGTGGATGGCAGTTCCGGCACGTTTTCGCTGACGGAATGCGAGTTGACCACGCGGTCGCTGCCGTTGGACTGGTTTTCACCGGACAATTCCGGGCCGGACCAGCTCGTCTTCATCGAGGTCAGCGGCTCGTTCAGCGGCACGGCTCAGGGTGCGATCCGAGTGAGCGACGGCGAGCACATTGAGGGGGTAAGCTACGCGGCCAGCGGCGAGTTCACCACCGCGTTCACGCTCATCTTCCCGGAGGCGGACACCCTCGACTACCTGGAGCGGCACTGCGTGGGCGGCTACCTGCCGGGCGAATCCGAACCGTAAGCCCGTCCCACAAGTGGGGAGATGACATGCCGGACCGATCCCGGCGCGCCAGGACGATCTCCGCTGCTCTGAAAATGCGCCGGGTGTCGGGTGCCATGCCCGTAGGCTTCAGCCTCGGGCATGGTCTGCCTGTGTCCCCCGCTGCTCTGAGAATACGCCACTTTCATGCAAAATGGCGAGCGATGCGATCATGCCGTCCTGGACCGAGATTCCGATCTCGGTCCCCCTCCCGCGGGAATCCCTTCCCGCGACCCCTGAGACAGAACTCTCACCTTCCCGCAATCGGAAACGCCGGTCGGCCCTTCGGGATTGGGCTTGCGTTTCCAACGGTTTGGCGGTCAGCTCTCGTCGAAGGAAAGCCGAGGAAGGTGCGCTGCCATGTGCTGTTTCATAACCGTTGCGGTTCCAGCGGAAACGCCTGAGCATCAGTTGCGAGCGGTCCTGCGAGAGCATGGCAAGACGTTCGAATCGTTGCGGGACTCGGTGGCGGTTTCCAGCTTGTTCGATGGTCCCGTGCACTACGGCAGCACGACCCGGGACCACTGTGATTGCGGGACGGCTATCGGGTCACGGGCAAGGGCAGAGGGACAACCCGACCCGACGGAGGCGGAACGAGAAATCGAGAAGCAGATCCGCAAGTACAAGCGAAAAGGCTGGCGCGACGGGCGAATCCAGGAGTGGACGTGCCGAAGAAGGCAAACGATGTCGGCCGCCAACGAGGCGGCCCGGAAGAATGCCTTCGTCGCGGCCGATGCGTGGGTGCAGCTTCTGCGAGCCCTGGCCGGTCTGTCCGCCGACGGC
>CAZBFW010000170.1:0-7512 GCA_964491135.1 uncultured Phycisphaeraceae bacterium
GAACGCAGCACGTCCGAGCTTGGGCCACCTGTTATCGCGTCGACCACGGCATTGCCGGAAGAACTCCGGGGCCGCCTCCGCGTGGTACGCCGACGTTCAGTTCTTGAAAAGGGAACACTCGCAAAACGAACTGCGTCCCCGTTTCGATTGAGTCGATTCGACCGCGGCGCAGCAGCACGCGTCACGCACTGCTCCAGGGCGGTGGCACAAGTCCTCCCCGGGCCGTCTGAGGTGCTCTCGTGGGGCGTGGAATTCCACGCGGTTCGCGCGTACGATGGGCCGGGTTTGTAGTCGGTGCGAGCCTGGAGTCGCCGGAAAGGTCCTGGCGTCATCGATGCCCGCTGACACCAGCGCAGAATCGAGAATCGCCCGGAGCACGTACGTGGTCGTGCCCGCGTTCAATGAAGGTGCGCTCATCCGCGACGTGCTGGCGGAACTGGTCGGCGTATACCCGAACGTCGTCGTCGTGGACGACGGTTCGACGGACGGCACGCAGGACGCGGCTCGAGCGGTCGCCCCACACGTTCTCCGGCACGCGCTGAACCGCGGCCAGGGCGCGGCGCTGCAGACGGGTGTGGAGTTCGCGCTGCGGCGCGGTGCAGAGTATGTCGTGACCTTTGACGCGGACGGGCAGCATCGCGTCGAAGACATCCGCGCCCTGCTGGAACCGCTGGCCCGCGGCGTCTGCGACGTGACCCTCGGCTCCCGCTTCCTCGGCGTGAAATCGCGGATGCCCCTTTCCCGCAGGCTGCTGCTGCGGATGGCAGTTTTATTTACCCGCATCATGAGCCGGCTGCCGATCACGGATGCGCACAACGGTCTGCGCGCGTTCACCCGCGCCGCCGCCGAACGCCTGGACATTTCGATGGACCGCATGGAGCATGCCAGCGAGGTGCTGGACATCATCCGGCGCTGCCGGCTGCGCTTCCGCGAAGTGCCGGTGCAGATTCGCTATACTGACTATTCGCTTGGGAAGGGGCAGTCGGCCCGCGACGCCCTTCGTGTACTGCTGCACTATCTCATTGGACGGGCTGTACGATGAACCCGTGGCAACTCAATCCGTTTCAAATCGTGCTGTTGTTGCTCATCGCAGGCTTGCTGGCGGGCGGCATTCTGGCGCTGCTCAAGGGCTGGCTCCGCCGCAGAGACGCCATGCTCTGGCTCCTGTTCTGGACGGCCGGCGCGGTCGCCGTCGTGCGGCCGGACGTGACGTCGGTGATCGCCGACTTTCTCGGGATCGGGCGTGGCGCCGATCTGGTCTTTTATTGCGCGATTCCGATTCTCTCGTTCGGCATCTGGATGCTGTACATCCGCCTGCGCAGGGTTCGCCGCGAGATCACGTTGCTCGTTCGGCAGATGGCGATCCTGGAGGGAGAACTGGCCGCCCGCGGCGATGGCGGATCGACTTCGCAGGCTCCGTCTCCCCGGGAGCAGTCCGCCCCCTGAACGTTCCACCGCCCGTCGGCCAAACCGAAACGGGCTCCGCAGACGGCCGCACGTTGACAGAGGTTGCGGGGATGCCTAATCTTACCGGCCCGGTGGGCTGCGCGAGGGGCGCCCGTTTGGCCCCGGAGTTCAGGTGGTCCCGTGAAACAGTCTCCCCTGCATGACATTCACATTCAGTTGGGCGCGAGAATGGTGGAGTTTGCCGGCTGGAACATGCCGGTGATGTATCGTTCCATCATCGATGAGCACGTCCATACCCGTACGAAGTGTTCCGTTTTTGACGTGTCCCACATGGGTCGTCTGCGGATCCGCGGAGAGGATGCGTTCGACCTGCTTCAGCGGCTGTGCACGCGAAACCTGGACGGGATGGAGCCGGGCGTCTGTCGCTATTCTCATATGTGCAAAGAGGATGGCGGTATTCTCGACGACCTGATTGTGTCGCGATCCGAGGACGAGTGGGGCATCGTCTGCAACGCCTCCAACCGCGAGAAGATCGTCGGCTGGATCCGGTCGCAGATCGGCCAGCAGAAGGTTGACCTGGTCGATGAGACGCTCGAAACGGCCATGGTCGCCCTGCAAGGGCCGATGGCGCTGGAACTGGCCAAGGCCATGATCCCCATCGACCTGTCCGGGGTGAAGCGATACCGGTTCACGTCGGGCGTCTACATGTTCACCCGGTACACCATTTTCCGCAGCGGGTACACCGGCGAAGACGGATACGAGGTGGTGGTGCCGACCGGTGTGGTGAAGCTGCTGGCCGGCCAGTTGTTCCGCGAGAATCCCGATGCGGCCATCCGTCCGGCCGGCCTGGGAGCCAGAGACACGCTCCGCCTGGAAGCAGGCATGCCCCTGTACGGCCACGAATTGAACGAGGACATTGACTCGTTGTCCGCCGGGCAGGCCTGGTGCGTTGACCTGGAGAAGGACTTCGTGGGCGCCGAGGCCATGCGGCGGCTGCGTGCCGAGGGCCTCCGCAAGACGCTGGTGGGCCTGGAGTTGGAGGGACGCCGGACCGCCCGGCAGCACTTTGCGGTGCTTCACGACGGCCGGCCCGTGGGGCAGATCACGAGCGGTTGCCTCAGCCCGACCCTGGAAAAGAGCGTCGCCATGGCCCTGATTGATCCGGAGCACGCCGAAGAAGGAACCAGGCTGGCCGTGGATTTCGGCGGCAGGCCGAACCCCGCCCGCGTGGTGAAGCTGCCGTTCTACAGACGGGCAAAGTAGCGTTCGGCCGCGGAGGGCCGGACGTGTGTGATATCCGCCCGAAGCCCCCAGGCGGGCGTGCGGGCGAGAACCCGATCGGGCCCGCGGGTCCGGTCCGTTTGGCAGGAAGGTTCGATGAGCTACCCGAACGACCGCAGGTACACCGAGTCTCACGAGTGGGTGCAGGTTCAGGGAAACGTCGCCACGATGGGCATCACGCAGTTCGCGGCCGACGAATTGACGGATATCACATACGTGGACCTGCCCGCGATCGGGACGGCGGTCCGCGCGGGTTCTCCGTGTGGGGAGATCGAGTCCGTCAAGGCGACGTCGGAGTTCGTCAGTGCGGTGGACGGGAAGGTGACGGCCGTCAATACCGATCTGGCTGATCACCCGGAGTGGGTCAACCAGGATGCGTACGGCAAAGGGTGGATGGTCCGGATTGAGTTAGGGGGCGCGGGGGTCCCGGGCAATCTGCTGAATGCCGAGGCCTATGCTCGGCATGTATCGGCCTGACGTGTAGCCGGCAAGGGATTCGAGGGGTATCGGCACACCTCGCGCAGGGCGCGCCGCGGCGCACCAGGTGATTGGCATCCAAGGCCGGCGGGAGTTCCCGTGGCGTGGGGGCTCCGGAAGGCGGCGGAGCACCGGAAGAAGGATGAGCATGACGAAGGCGGCATCGAAGGAGCATGAGGCAAAGCCGGGGGCAGTGAAGCGCGATCCGGTGTTCGGCCCGACCAGCGAGGTGGAAATCCGCGCGCTGGAGCGCAGCGGTTATGATTTTCTCTACCGGCCGGAGGAGAAGATCCCTTCGATCATCGTGGAGAACTTTCCGGCGCTGGGTCGGCTGGCGGCGGTCCGGTTCCTGGAGTGGGCGCTGGAGAACCCGGAGGGCGTGGTGTCGCTGCCCACGGGGAAGACGCCCGAGTACTTCATCAAGTACGTGCAGTCGTTCCTGACGAACTGGAACCGCAAATCAACGCGGCAGGCCCTGGAGGAAATGGGGCTGGCCACGGAATGCAAGCCGGAGCTGGCGGGGCTTCGGTTTGTTCAGATCGACGAGTTCTACCCTATCGATTCCAAGCAGCACAACAGCTTCTACTACTACGTCAAGAAGTACTACATGAAGGGTTTCGGGCTGGATCCGGCCCGCGCCCTGCTGATCGATCCGTGCCGGATCGGGCTGCCGGCGGGCATGTCGCTGACGGACGTGTTCCCGGAGATGACGGTGGACCTCTCGTTGCGGGTGCGCAAGGCGAAGTCGCTGCAGGAGAAGCATCAACAACTGGTGCTGCAGGAGGTTGACCAGTTCTGCACGGAGTACGAGCGGAAGATCCGCGATCTGGGCGGCCTGGGGTTCTTCCTGGGCGGCATCGGGCCGGACGGGCACGTGGGGTTCAACATCAGAGGGTCGGACTTCTACTCCACGACCCGTCTGATCGACGCGAACTACGAGACGAAGGCGGCGGCGGCCACGGACCTGGGCGGGATGGAGGTGGCCCGGAACAAGCGGTTGATCACCATCGGCCTGCGGACCATCACGCACAACCCCCGCACGGTCGCCATCATTATCGCGGCCGGCGAGGCCAAGGCGGGTATCGTGGCCCGGACGATTCACGCCGGGCGGAGCAACCAGTATCCCGGCTCGGTGCTGTCGGAACTGCCCAACGCCCGGTTCTTCCTCACGCGTGGGGCGGCCCTGAAACTGCCGAACCGCACATTCGTCGAGTTCCAGCGCAGCCCGGACCTCACCCCGGAACGCACCAGCCGGATCGTGATGGACCTGTCCCTGTCGACGGGCAAGCCGATCCGCAGCCTGGGCAAGGCCGACTTCGAGAGCGATCGGTTCGGCAACGAGCTGCTGAAGAGGACCGGGCTCACGGCGGAGCAGCTCCGCACGCAGACGGAATCCGTGGTGCTGGAGAATCTGGGTCGGGGCAACCGGATCATCGAAAAGAAGGTGTTTCTGCACACGGCGCCGCACCACGACGACATCATCCTGGGGTACCTGCCGTTCGTGACGAACCTGGTCCGCCGCAGCAGCACCAAGCACTATTTCGCGTACCTCACCTCCGGCTTCACGGCGGTCACGAACCTGTACATGCACGGCGTCATCGGCGACTTGCTCAGCTTCCTGGAGCGCGGAGAGTTCAACGGACTGCTCAAGACAAACTACTTCGAGCCCGGAAACGCGGCCGCCGCGCGGATCGACACCTCGTTCTACCTGCAGGGCGAGGCCCGGCATCACGAAGACAAGAGGCGGGCCGCCACCGCCCGCCGGCTCCTGCGGAACATGATCGACGTGTACGAGGACGACAGCATCGAGAACATCAAGCAGCGCTGCGTCGAGCTGTTGAATTACTTCGCCACCCAATACCCCGGCAAGAAGGACATGGCGATCGTGCAGCAGCTGAAGGGGCGCATCCGCGAGTGGGAATCCGACCTGAAGTGGGCCTACTTCGGGTTCACCGGCGATACGGTTCGGCACCTGCGGCTCGGTTTCTACAAGGGCGAGGTGTTCACCGAGGCGCCGCGGATCGACCGCGACGTGCCGCCGATCCTCCAGTTGCTGCACGAGGTGAATCCGGACACCGTGACGGTGGCCTTTGACCCGGAAGGCAGCGGCCCGGACACGCACTACAAGGTGCTGCAGGCGGTTTCGCAGGCGCTCAAGGAATACGAGGCGCAGACCAGCCGCCACGATCTGAAGGTGCTGGGCTACCGTAACGTGTGGTTCGAGTTCCACCCCTCAGAGGCGAACCTCTACGTGCCGACCTCCCTCACGCACCTGAACAACATGGAAGCGTGCTTCGAAACCTGCTTCAGCACGCAGAAGGCCGCCTCCTTCCCGAGCTACCAGATGGACGGACCGTTCTCCCGCCTGGCCCGCAAGATCCAGGTCAAACAGTTCGAGCAGCAGGTCAAGACGTTCCTGGGCGAGGATTTCTTCGTATACAACGAGGATCACGGCCTGCGGGCATGCCGCGGCATCGTGTACCTGCGGGAGATGGAGCTGGCCGAGTTCTACACCAAGTCCGCGGAACTCCGGCAGATCGCGGAGGCCGTCTGAGACGCCGGCGCCGCCCGGCAGGAAGGCAGAAGCCATGACACGGCCTGTCGTGGTGTTTGAAGATGCGGAGTACGTCTGGCTCGGCCCGCTGACGTACACGCGGCCAGCCTGTCGACTTCGCTGCGGAATCCAGACTCTCTGGGAGAAGATCGCCGCCGCCTACGCCGGGGCCCCCGTCGTGCTGCACGCGCGCGATCACGTGGCTCCGGTGGTGGCGGAGGAAATCGCTCACGTCACCGTCAATCACCTGACTGGCGCGGCAGTCCTCCTGGTCAACGGCCGGCTGATCGCCCCGCCCGACCTGGCGGCTCGGGTCCCCCTGGACGGACCCGACGCGGCCTACCTGCACGAGGGCCATGTGGTCGCCGCCCGGATCAGCGGCCCGCGTTGCGGCGAGCTCGCCGGCCTGCTCCCGCGCGGGCCCCTGCCCGACGGGTGGACGGACGGACTGCCGCGGCACGATGTGGACGTGCCCCTGGTTCGCTACCCGTGGGACCTGGTCCAGCACAATCCGGGTCAGATCGCGGCGGATTTCGACCGCCTGCAACTGGGTGGCCGGATCGAGGGGACGGTTCACCCGTCCGCCGTTCTGGATCGGCCGGAGCGCATCTACGTGGCACCCGGAGCGGAGGTCGCGCCCGGGGCGATTCTCCTGGGCAGCCACGGGCCGATTTCCATCGGGGAAGGGTCGGTGGCAATGGCCGGCTCGGTGGTGGAAGGGCCGGTGGCCCTGGGCCCGCACGGCGCGATCAAGATGCTGTCCAAGATTTATGAGGGCACCAGTACGGGAGAGTACTGCAAAATCGGGGGAGAAGTCGGAGCCTGCATTTTTCAGGCCTACACCAGCAAGCAGCACGACGGATATCTCGGGCACAGCTACTTCGGGGAGTGGATCAACATCGGCGCGGACGCGAACAATTCCAATCTGAAGAACAACTACGGCACGGTGCGAGTGGCCCTGAACGGTCAGGAGATCGACTCGGGCCTGCTGTTCGTGGGCAGCACGGTGGGCGACCACACCAAGTTCGGCATCAACAGCATGATCAACACGGGCACGGTGATCGGGGTGGGGTGCAACCTGTTCGGTGCCGACTTCCCGCCGAAGCACGTGCCATCCTTCTCCTGGGGCGGAGCGGCGGGGTTCATCGAGCACGAGTTCGCCAGGTTCCTCGCGACCGCGGAAAAGGTCATGGCTCGACGCAAGCGAGATCTGACGCCGGCATACCGGCGAATGCTGGAGACGGTATTCACGCAGACCGCAGGCGAACGCAGCCGGGCAGTCGCTTGAGGGCATCCGGCACGGTCAGGCCGGGCCGAGCCGGGCTTGCACGTTCCGGAAGCGCCAACCCGCGTCCCGGACCCCGGCCCCCGAAAAGTATGTTCGGCGTTGCATAGATAGTGTCCGTTTGGTAGGCTACCCCAACCGGTGGCGGCTGGCAGGCGGCGCGGCTGAGGCCGGACCACCCCATCAGAACCATCCGGCCGAGTGAACCGGCAGGAGTTCCGCGGCGTCCAGGATCCTGGACGGCAGCGTGGCGGGGCGCGTGCCGTGCCAGGAGTACCGCGTGGGCGGCTGGCACATGGAGGTGCCGAAGGCGCATGTTTCTCAAACGCGTTTCACTCCAGGGCTTCAAGAGCTTTGCCGACCGGGTCCAGTTTGACTTCGGCCCGGGCATCACCTGCGTGGTGGGGCCGAACGGCTGTGGCAAGAGCAACATCGTCGACTCCTTCAAGTGGGTGCTGGGCGAGCAGTCGGCCAAGTCCCTCCGCGGCCGGCAGATGCAGGACATGAT
>CAZBFW010000171.1:0-2589 GCA_964491135.1 uncultured Phycisphaeraceae bacterium
TGGCCCGGCAGGTCGTGGACGTGGGGACGACGGAGCGGGCGGCCTGTCTCCTGAGCGATACGTCCATTCTCGTGGCCGAGAGCGGCATTCACGCGCCTGCCGACGTCGCCCGGGTTCGCAACGCCGGCGCGGCAGCGATGCTGGTCGGGGAATCGCTGATGGCCGCCCCGAACATCATAGCCAAGATGCGAGAGCTTCTTGGCACCTCGACGACTCGTCCTTGAACTCATACTGTACAAACGGTTATACTGCATGAACGACCGGAGCGGTGGCTCCGGTGGCCCTGGGACGGCGAACGTGCTGGGAAAGGCTCTCCATGTGCCGGCCCGATTCAGTCCAAACGGTCAATCGGAAAAGAAGGAGGGTGTGCATCGTGGACACCATGTGGATGCGGCGTGGTTGGGCGGTGGCGGCGGCGGTGGTTGCCTGTGCGGCGGTCGTCGCGCGGGGCTCGGAAGCAGGTCAGAAGGCGGTCAGCCAGGTTTCCGAGACTGCATACCGATACTTCCTGGGCGACAACCAGGGCATCGAAGGCTTGTTGTACACGCACGACGGGGACAACCGAGGCGTGGGCGGGCCGGAGCACGACCTGGCCCGCGACAACATCGCGGCCCTGTTCCAGCAGTATGGTCTGACCGTCACGCTGGAACCGGTGCAATACAGCGGCAACACGTACTACAACGTCGTGGGCACGAAGACCGGCTCGGCGCACTCCACGCAGGAGTACGTGATCGGGGCCCATTACGACTCCGTCAACAACCCGGGGGCGGACGACAATGCCAGCGGTGTGGCCCTGGTGCTGGAGGCGGCGCGGATTCTGACGCAGTACGAATCGGCATACACCATCCGCTTCATTGCTTTCACCCGGGAGGAGCAGGGGCTGTACGGCAGCGAAGCGTACGTCGACGCTCACGCCATGGACGACATTCTCGGCATGATCTCGGCGGACATGGTTGCCTACGCATCCTCCACGAACCAGGCCCGGATCTACGGCCGAACGCCGAGCCCGGTCAAGACGCACCTCGGGAACGCCGTCTCGCTCTACGGAGACGGACTCACCTGGGTGGATGCCGGCTGGATCAGCGCCAGCGACCACGACCCCTTTGATGGCGCGGGGTACGACGCCTGCCTGCTCATCGAATACGAGGTCTGGTCCAACCCCTACTATCATGAGCCGGAAGACAGCGTCGACAACCCGAACAACATCAACTATCCCTTTGCGGTGCGCATGACCCGCAGCGTGGTGGGATACCTGGTGGACCAGGCCGGCATCGTCGTGCGGCCCTCGGGCGGCGACGTGAACTTTGACGCCATGGTGAACCTGGACGATTACATCGTGTTCACCGAGTGCATGGCGGGGCCGGACGCCACGCCGGACCCTCTCTCGCCCGTCACCGTGGACGACTGTCTGGGTGCGTTCGATCTGAACGACGACGGAGACGTGGATTTGGACGACTTCGCCGCCTTCACCGCCCTGTTTGGCACGGGCGACTGCAACGGCAATGGCGTTGCCGACCAGGAGGAGATCTGGACGGCCGACGTGCAGGACTGCAACCACAATTCCGTCCCTGATGAATGTGACATCGCCTCCGGCGCCAGCCTCGACTGCAACCTGAACGGCATTCCGGACGAATGCGAGGAAGACTGCAACGGCAACGGCGTGCCCGACGACTGCGACGTGCTTTCGGGCACCAGCGAAGACTGCCAGCCGGACGGCCTGCCCGATGAATGCCAGCTTGTGATCCCGGTCACGGCCCAGAACACGTGTGCCGACGCAATGAACGCCTGTCCCGGCGTCACATACAGCGGATCCACGTCCGGCGCCACCGTGGACGGGTCCGCCAGTTGCGGCACGTCGAGCACGACGAACGACGTGTGGTACCGCTACACGCCCGCCACGAGCGGCTCGCTGACCGTCTCCACGTGCGGGTCCGCTTATGACACCGTGCTCTCCGTCCACACGGGCTGCCCCGGCACCAGCGCCAATCAAATCGTCTGCAACGATGATTCGTGCAGTCGGCAATCTGCGGTGACGCTCTCCGTGGCCCCCGGCACGTCGTACCTGATTCGCGTCTCCGGATGGAGCGGCAGCTCAGGAAGCTTCGTGCTGGACCTGACCGGCCCGGATTGCGCCGTGCCCTCCAATGACTGCAACGGCAACGCGGTCCCCGATGAATGCGACATCGCGTCCGGCACCAGCGCCGATCTCAACGGCAACGAGATTCCGGACGAGTGCGAGTGAACGCAGGCGAGGAACGCCCGCCGCAGGCAGGCAAGGATGCCGTCCGCGCAGCAAAACGCGGGGTTGCAGCCCGAGGGGAACGAAGCGGCCACGGCGGATCGGAGGAAGAAGGGGTCGGGGTTCAGGGGCCCGGGCGCGGCATCCGGATGCGCCAGGTCGGCTCCTGCCGCCTCGCTGGACGCAACGCCGCGCTTTACGTCGGGGGCGTCGCCTGCTATTCGTACGCCCGTGCTTCCGGTTGATTCACGCACGGATGAGGAGCTTGTCGCGGCCGCGAACGCCGGTGAGGCAGCGGCATTCGAGACGCTCTACCGGCGCCATCGCGACTGGGTGCTGCGCGTGGCCTG